>URZR01000034.1 GCA_900552425.1 uncultured Collinsella sp.
TGATGTAGAGCTCGTCGGCCTCGGACTCGATGGTGTTGATCTGGATGACGAGCTCGCGCAGCGTTTTGGACTTGCGGTAGTTGGGAAGTTCGACCATCAGGTCCTTCATGGCGCGGCAGGCATCGGTTACCTTGTGGGCGATGACGATGGCGTCGGGATGGATGCTCTGAATGTTGGTGAAGTAGACGCGCTGTACGACGCCCTCGATGCGGTCGAGCACGGTGTCGAGTGAGCAGCTCATCAGATCCAGATCCTCGCGCTCGAGCGGGGTGATAAAGGCGGTGAGCAGGGCGTCTTCGAGCTCATGGTGCTTCTTGTCTGCCGCATGCTCAATCGCATGCATTTTATCGAGCATGTCGTGGATCTGCGCGGGGTCAAAGTTCTCAAAAATCTTGGTGAGCAGCTCTGCGGCCTGAACGGCGAGGTCGGCGCAGGCGACGTAGTTGTCAAAGTAGAACGAATCGGGTTTCTTTGCCATGGGTGGGTCCTTTCGAGGCGAAGACGGGTGGGCGAAGTGTTGCGGTCCGGATGGACGTTCGGTTTGACTAGAGGAACATCATGAACAGCTTGGCCATGACAAAGCTGATGAGTCCGCAGGCGGGGAAGGTGAAGAACCAGGTGAACATCATGTCCTTGACGACGCCGAAGTTGATGGCCGAGAGGCGCTTGACGGCACCGACGCCCATGATGGCGCAGGTCTTGATGTGGGTGGAGGACACGGGGATGCCGGTAAGGGTGGCTAGCAGCAGGTTCGCGGCGCCCGCGAGGTCGGCGGAGAAGCCCTGATACTTCTCGAGCTTAACCATGCTCTGGCCGACGGACTTGATGATGCGCTCGCCGCCCACGCTGGTGCCGATACCCATAGTGGCCGAGCATAGCAGCATAATCCAGATGGGGATGCCAGCATCGCCGACGCTAGTTTGGCCGTTTGCGAAGGCCACGCCTAAAAAGAGCACGCCGATGAACTTCTGTCCATCCTGCGCGCCGTGCATAAAGCTCATGGCCGCAGCGCTCGCGATCTGAGCGTATTTAAAGAAGACATTGGCACGTCGCCTGTTGGCGGCGGCGAAAAGAATCGAGACGAGTTTGCACAGGACCCAGCCCATGACAAAGCCCAGGCCGATGGAGAGCGCCAGACCGTAGATGACCTTCATCCACTCGTGGACGTTGACGCTGCTCGCGCCGCCGAGGGCGATAGCGGCACCGGTCAGGCCGGCGATAAGGCTGTGGCTTTGCGAGGTGGGGATGCCGAAACGCGATGCTGTGGCGCCGTAGACGACGATGGAGAACAGGGCCGCGCACAGGCAGGCGAGCGCCATGGTGCTGTTTCCGCCAAAGTCAACGATATGCGAGATGGTATTGGCGACGCTCGCGTTAAAGTGCGTCATGATGAGCACGCCGAGGAAGTTGAATGCGGCGCTCATGAGAATGGCGGCGCGGGCGGGCATGCAACGCGTAGTGACGCAGGTCGCGATGGCGTTGGGCGCATCGGTCCATCCGTTGACGAAGATGGCGCCCAACGCGAGGATCACGGTGACGGCAAGGACTGGGTTCGACACAATTTGGCCGAGGAAGGTTGAGAACGTTACGTCCATATATGGGCTTTCTCGAAGTTTGCAGACACGTTACAAAAACATGATAAATCGTATCACCTCCTGCGGGTTTCTTTGCCGAGTTCTGATGGGAGAAGTAATTTTTTGGCACTAAAATTGAATATTAGCCCTGTTGACCGTGGGTGTTCTTTTTGCTATCACGCCATGCGGACACGCGCGTTCGCTCCGACATTCCAAAACCACAGTCTGTTCGCTTTACAATATGCAAACATGCGTTCGATAATGGGAAGCATGGAATATCGACAGACAGATGGCAAAACTCGACGCGTGCACAAACAGTATGTGGACGTTGTGGCTCGCATCCTCGCGGGCGGACAAGTTGTGCCGGTCACCGTCTGCTGGGTCGACGGTCGTTGCTTTACAATTGACGAGATTGTCTCGTCCACGGGCTTTGGCTTAACGGTTCACGGTGTTCGTACGGCAACGTATAAGGTTCGTTTTGGCGGGCATGCGACCGAGTTGTATCTGGAGGACCAGGCGTGCGGACGGCCGGACGGCTCGCAGGCCCACGTGATGCGTTGGTGGGTCTGGGCGTTTGACCGTACGCTTGAGGGCGAGCGCCGTAGGTAAGGACGCACGGCGTTCGGGTACAATGACAGGAATCTTGTCAGCTACTGCGCCGTTATTTGTGGCGCTTTTTGAAAGGACGAACCTATGAACGATATCCAGGGCTATCAGAACGGCCCCGTCGAGAGCGGCGCAAGCCGCGCCAAGGAGATGTCGCCGCGCGCGTACAACCTTGTCATGTCTGCCCTGATCTTTTTGGGCTTTTGCGCCATGGGCGCCGGTGCTTACTTTACGAGCACCATGTCGTTTGCCCGCATGATGATGAGCGGCGCCGCTTTGCCGCTGGTCTTTGGCTCGTTTATTTTGACCATCGTCGGCATTGTCATGATGTCGGCTGCCGCGGGCAAGCAGTCTGTGGGCCTGTCGCTCACGGGTTACGTGATCTTTGCGAGCACCTTTGGCCTGACCGCGTCGTTTGGCCTTGCCAACTACGACCTGCCCACCATCAACGCCGCCTTTATCGCCACCGCCGCCATCACCTTTGTCTTTGGCGCGCTGGGCGTGACCTTCCCCAAGTTCTTCCAGCGCGTGTACGGCATCGGTTTTGGCGTTCTGCTTGCCACGATCCTGGTCGAGATCGTGCTGATGTTTATGGGTGTTTCGCAGTCTATTACCGACCTGATCGTGATCGTGGTGTTCGCCGGTTTTATTGGCTACGACACCTATGTGGCCACGACGGTGCCGCCCACGCTGCCCAACGCCGTGCTCATGGCGTCCAACCTGTTCGTGGATATCATCAACGTGTTCCTGCGTATCCTGAATATCCTTGGTCGTCGCGACTAGCGGCGAGTTGCAGCGGTGCTTGCCGCGTGCGTAAATCAATGCGAAAGGCGGTCCTTCGGGGCCGTCTTTTTTGTACGTGGCGGGGTATCATGGATGGGAAAAACCGAAAGCGGCAGCGACAGGAAAGGTGACCACTCATGGCAGATGTCGACAACAGGAACCGTAACCGCAGGCCCAACCGCGCGGGACAGTCCAACCCCAAGCGTGAGGCTCGCGCAAAGGCCGCCGAGCGCCACGTGGCGGCTGTGTCCGAGGCGTGTGCCAAGGATATCGAGCGCTCGCTTGCCGGCGTTCGCGAATTCGACGGTATGCCTGCCGGCTTTGTCGCGGCGATGAAGGCCAAGGCCCAAGCGGCTGCGGCTGCCGAGGAGCCGGTTGCCGAGGAGTCTGAGTCCGCCGAGGTCGAGGCCGCTGAGGTTGCGTCCGTCGAGACCGAGGTCACGGACGAGTCTGCGCCTGCCGAGGAACCCGCAGAGACCGAGTCCGCGCCTGCCGAGGAGTCCGCTCCGACCCTGCCCGAGGTCACCGTGCTTGATGCCTCCGCCACGCAGGCCATTCTGGACAACGGCCGTGGCTATGCGCAGTTCTGCGACATGGCAGTGCTCGCCTTTGCCTCGTTCACCAACCCGGGTGGCGGCTACATCCAGGGCTATCTGGGCCAGGAGGCTACGCTCTGCGCCGATTCGTATCTGTACAACGTGCTCGACAAGCAGCGCAAGTGGTATGGCGAGAACCGTCGCCGCAATATCAACTGCGAGCTCTACCGCAACCGTGCGCTGGTAGTGCCTGCGGTGCGTTTTGACCGCAACCACGTGCATGCGTATGCCGATGTGATCGTGGCCGCCGCGCCCAATGCCAAGCGCGCACGCCAGGAGTACCGCGTGAGCGACGATGCACTGCTGGACGCGCTGCGCGAGCGTATCCGCTTTGTGCTCGCCATCTGCGACGAGCTGGATCGCGAGAAGCTCGTACTGGGCGCTTGGGGCTGCGACAACAACGGTTTTGATGCCGAGGCCGTGGCCGAGATTTTCCGCAAGGAGCTCGCATCGGGCGACTTCAAGGTCAAGCAGGTCTTCTTTGCTGTGCCCTCTACGCGCTGGGATGAGGACTTCGCCAAGTTCGAGCATGTGTTGGCAAGCTTCCCCGAGCGCAACGAGGAGTCCTATGCCCAGGTTGCCGCCCGCGCTGCGGCCGCCCGTGCCGCCGAGCAGGCTCAGGCCGCTGCCGAGGACGATGAGGACGAGGACGATTGGCGCAAGTACCTGTAATCGGTACGTGCTGACAGATAGGTCGAGCCGACGGGAGAGGCTGCTTCCGTCGGCTTTTTATTGAGTGGGGAGCTTACGATGAAAAACGTTATGTGCTTTGGCGACAGCAACACCTATGGCTATGATCCGGCTGGTATGCGCGATGGCACCGCGGTACGCTATGCACAGGATGTACGCTGGTGCGGCGTGGCGCAGCGTGACCTGAGCGAGGGCTGGCATGTGATTGAGGAGGGGCTCAACGGCCGCACGACGGTGCGCGACGATATGTGCCACCTGGACACTAACCTCAACGGCATTCGCGCGCTTCCGATGCTGCTCGAGGCCCATAAGCCGCTGGACGCCATTGTGATCATGCTGGGCACCAACGACTGTAAGACGGTCTTTAACGTGACGGCTTCCGATATCGCCCGTGGCGCCATGGCGCTGATTCGCGCCGTCCGTGCGTTTGCCTGGACCGATGCCGCGCCCTGCCCACGGATTCTGCTGATGGCACCTATCAAGATTAAGCCGCAGATCGCCGACGTATATATGACCGACTTTGACGAGCATTCCGTAGAAGCCTCGGAACATTTTGGTGAGTACTACGCGCATGTGGCTGAGCAGTTTGGCTGCGACTTTTTGAATGCCGCCGACTTTGCCGAGCCTGGCGATATCGACTATCTGCATATGATGCCCGAAAGCCACGAGAGCCTGGGTCACGCCGTGGCAGCCAAGCTCCAAGAGATGCTCGGTGAGTAGTGCGATCCCAAGCCACCGCAAAGGTGTCTGTCCCCTTTGCGGTGGCTTGGGCTGCGAATCTTAATACTGCCACATGTGGTTGACGGGGCCGGAACCTTTGCCCATGTCAAAGCCGGCGGCCAGAGCGCCTGTCAGGTATGCCTTGCCGGCGTTGACGGCATCGGCAAGATCCATGCCCTGGGCCAGCGCGCAGGCGATGGCGGACGAGAGCGTGCAGCCGGTGCCATGCGTGTTGCCGGTCTCGATGCGCTTGTGGCGGAACCACGTGGTGAGTGGATCTCCCAGATGGTTGCCCTCGTCATCGAGTGGCGCGGGCTCTGCTAGCACATCGTTGGCCTCGTTGACGAAATGCCCGCCCTTAACGAGGGACGCGCATCCAAAGCGGCGGGTGAGAAGCATGGCGGCATTTTGCTGCGTGCGCTCGGAATCGACTTCGTAATCGAGCAGGGCCATGGCCTCGGGAATATTGGGCGTGATGACCGTTGCCAACGGGAACAGGCGGCGGGTGAGCGCCTCGGCGGCATCTTCGGCAATCAGCCGTGCGCCCGAGGTGGCTACCATGACGGGGTCGACTACCACGTTTGTCGCGTTCCAAGCGCTCAGGCGGTCGGCGATAACATCGATAATTTCGGCAGAGGAAACCATGCCAATCTTGACGGCGTTGGGGCGGATATCGTCAAAAACGGCATCGATCTGCGCCGCGACAATATTCGGGGAGATGTTCTGCACGGCGGTGACGCCCAGGGTGTTCTGTGCGGTGATGGCGGTGATGGCCGTCTCGGCATACAGGCGGTGCGCCGTGATGGTCTTGATGTCGGCCTGAATGCCGGCGCCGCCGCTGGAATCGGATCCCGCGATGGACAGGACGGCAGGTACCTTACTACGATCCATGTTCGCTCCCTTGTTCGGTCGGAATCAAATGGGTCTATAAGCCAGCATTATAAAGATGCCCGGGCCGGCTGTATGCCGATCCCGGGCGGGCGGTGCAATCTTTACGCAAATGCAAGCAAATGTTCACACGTCAACAATTGACAGGCACCAACTCGCCGCCAGAAGCGGCCGCGGCGACAGGGCTAGTCCTCCATGCCGAGGTCGATCGTGGTGCCCTCGAAGATCTTGTTGACGGTGCGGACGGCGCACATCTTGCCACACATGGTGCAAGTGCCCTCGGTGGCGGCGGGGGACTCCTCGTAGCGCTTCTTACCCGTAACCGGGTCGAGCGCGCACTTCCACATGGCGTCCCAGTCGAGCTTGCGGCGTGCCTGGCCCATCTTGTCGTCCATGTCGCGGGCGTGGGGCACCTTTTTGGCGATGTCGGCGGCGTGTGCGGCGATCTTGGTGGCCATGAGGCCGTCGAGCACATCCTGGGCGTTAGGCAGGCATAGGTGCTCTGCCGGTGTCACGTAGCACAGGAAGTCGGCACCGGAGCTGGCGGAGATGGCGCCGCCGATGGCAGCGGTGATGTGGTCGTAACCTACGCCGATATCGGTCACCAGCGGCCCGAGCACATAGAACGGGGCGTTGTGGCACAGGCGCTTCTGTAGCTTCATGTTGGCGGCGATCTCGTCGAGCGCCATGTGACCCGGGCCCTCGACCATGACCTGGACGCCGGCGGCCCAAGCGCGCTTGCACAGCTTGCCCAGCTCGATCATCTCAGCGGTCTCGGTGGCGTCGTTGGAATCGTAGAGGCAGCCCGGGCGGCAGGAGTCGCCGAGCGAAATCGTCACGTCGTACTCGTGGCAAATCTCGAGCAACTCGTCGTAGAACTCATAGAACGGGTTCTCGTTACCGGTGACCTCCATCCAGCCAAACAGCAGTGAGCCGCCGCGGCTCACGATGTTCATCAGGCGGCCGGTCTCCTTAAAGGTCTTGGTGACCGACTTGTTGATGCCGCAGTGGATGGTCATAAAGTCCACGCCGTCCTCGGCATGCGCGCGCACGACCTCGAACAGGTCGTCCTTGGTCAGCTTGACCAGTGGCTTTTCCATGTAGCCGATGGCGTCGTACATGGGGACGGTGCCCACCATGAGCGGCGTCTCGTCGATGAGCTGCTGGCGGAACTGGCGTGTCTTGCCCGAGTTGGAGAGGTCCATGATGGCGTCGGCGCCAAAGTCCTCGGCAATCTTGACCTTCTTCCATTCCTCGGCGGCATCGGCCTTGTCGCCCGAGATGCCCAAGTTCACATTGACCTTGGTGGACAGGCCCTCACCGACGCCAAAGGCGCGCATGCCCTTTTTGATGTGCACGATGTTGGCGGGAATGGCGATGCGGCCGTCTGCCACGCGCTCGCGGATGTACTCGGGGTCGCGATGCTCGCGCTCGGCAACCTCCTTCATCTGCGGCGTGATCTGCCCGGCGCGGGCGAAGTCGATTTGCGTGACGAGCTTGGGCTCGGTCTGTGTGCTCATTGGCACGGCTCCCTTCGTTGGCATTACCCATATCAGGTTTGCGGGTCAGGGCGGGCGCGCCCAGTCTCAGCCTGCCGTCTTGTCCTGCAAGCTCCCCGTTTATGTGGTGGGCTCAAGTATAGCCTGAATGGGTACGATTGACGCGATGAGCATGCCCATGGGGAGGCGAACATGGAAGACAAGCATCTATATCGAGAGACGCAATGGGATGTATCGGCCGAGGAGGGCCGTGCCCATCATGGACTGGTCGCAATTGGTTTTGCGATCCTTGTCGTGATGGTGGTTGCCTGTTGTATCTGGACGTTTGGTGGTCGCGGCGGCGCTTCCTGGGAGTTTGAGGCCGACGATGCCCTGCCGATCATGACGGTGAAGGTCACTGGCGGTAATACGGTGGTCGCGCCGGGCGACTATTGGTATCCGTGCGATGGATTTGTCCAGCTGCAGCTGAGTGGTGGGTCCATTCCAGGTGAAGAAATCGAACGCGTGACGTTTGACGCGGCGCTCAAAACGCTCACGGTGAAGCTCAAAGATCAAGGAGATGTGCCCACGACCATGGATATCGCCCTGACGGAATGGCGTCTGGAACCTCCGTCGGGCGTTACGGTATCCGACGTAGAGCACATTAGGATTACCTACCAAGATGGCTCGACGAGCGAGATTGCAAAGGCCGATGGCTTGGCGGAGTAATGGGGTGTTTGGAAACGGCGGGCCTATTGTGCCTGCGCGTTCATGAAAACCAGGGTGTTTTTGTCTGAAAGCTCGGGGATGTGCCGATAGCCGATGTTGAATGCGGTAAGTTCACTTTCATCCTCGAGCTTGTTTTCCGCCATCCACCGCACCATGGAGCCGCGCGCCTTTTTGCTGGCGGTCGACCGTTGGATGGGCTTGCCGTTGCGGATACCCTCGCCAAAGAGGCATGTGACGGCCGTGGCGTCGCCCGCGAGGTGGGGCAGAACGGCTTTGGCATACTCTACGCTGGCGAGGTTGACGATTGTGGTGTTTGAACCTGCCGGGGCGATAGCCCGCGCGAGCTTGTCGCCCCAAAACGCGTAGAGGTCTCGGGTATCGTCGACGGCAAGCTTTGCGCCCATCTCCAGCCGATACGGTTCAACGGCATGAAAGGGGCGTACGCATCCGTAAAGGCCCGAGAGGATCCATAGATGGTCTTGCAGCCATGCGAGCTGCGCGGAATCCATCACCTCGGGCGACATGCTCTGGTACTGAATGCCGTGATAGGACATGATGGCAGGGGAGATGCGGCGCGCGATACCGGAATCGGCAAGATCGTCGTTTCCCAAGATGGGCTCGAACTCATGCAAAATGTCGAGACAAAGGGCCAGCAGCTTGTCGCTGACGTTCCACAGAGCTCGTAGGCCGCTGTCGCCTTCGGTTCGTTCGATGTCCAAGAGCGCATGGTGCAGCTGGGCGGTCTCGCACGCAAAGGGCGGAATCCCCTGAACTTCAAAAGCATCTTGGGCCGCGCGCATCTGCTTGGCGGGCGAAATGATGATCTGCAGCATGGACTCTCCTCTGCCAAAAAGGAAGTTGCGGTGGAATACGGTCTGTTTTGGCCGTTTATGGGCCAGTTTAGTCCGTATTTCACCGCAAGTTATGAAGGGCTGGCTGGGCTCGTTTTACGAGGGTTGGTTAGGCGCGCTCGATGAAGGCCTTGTAGCCGCGGTAGGCCTCGTAGATATCGGCCTTGTTGGCGACCTCCCACAGGGCGTGCATGGACAGGACGGCAACGCCGGAGTCGATGACGTTCATGCCGTACTTGGCCATGATGTAGGCGATGGTGCCGCCGCCGCCCGCGTTGACGCGACCGAGCTCGCAGGTCTGGAAGTCCACGCCGGCCTCGTCCATGATGTCGCGGACGAGGGCCACATACTCGGCGTCGGCGTCGTTAGAGCCGCCCTTGCCGCGGCTGCCCGTGTACTTGTTAAAGCACAGGCCGCGACCCATAAAGGCGGCGTTCTTGGTCTCGAACTTGCCGGCGTAGCCCGGGTCAAAGCCGGCGGACACGTCAGAGGAGAGCATGCGGCTGCGGGCGAGTGCGCGGCGCAGGGCCAGCGGGCTGCTCTCGCCGGCGAGCGTCATGATCTCGGCGACGGTGTTCTCGAAGAAACGACTCGTCATGCCGGTGGCGCCCACGGAGCCGATCTCCTCCTTGTCGACGATGAGCGTGATGCTCGTGCGCTCGACATTGGCCACATTGATCTGAGCGAGCATGGAGGGGTAGGCGCAGACGCGGTCGTCGTGGCCATAGCCCAAGATCATGGAGCGGTCGAGACCCATGTCGCGGGCGGGGCCGGCGGGCACGACCTCGATCTCGGCGGAGAGGAAGTCCTCCTCCTCGACGTCGTACTGTTCCTTGAGGATGTCCAGGAACATCTGTTTGACGGGCTCCTTGGGGGCGTCCTTGTCGTCCTCGTCAAACTTGACGGGGCGGCCGCCCACGATCACGTCGAGGATCTCGGCGTCGACGGCGTCCTTGGCGGGCTTGGACATCTGCTCGCTCGAGAGGTGGATCAGCAGGTCGGAGATGGTAAAGACCGGGTCGTCCGCCTTGTCGCCGATGTTGATGTCGACGGTGGTGCCGTCCTTTTTGCAGATGACGCCCACGAGTGCGAGCGGGGAGGCTACCCAGTGGTAGCTCTTGACGCCGCCGTAGTAGTGCGTGTCGAGGTAGGCCATGTCGCCGGCCTCGAAGGCGGGATTCTGCTTGAGGTCCAGGCGCGGCGAGTCCACGTGGGCGCCCAGGATGTTAAAGCCCTGCTCGAGCGGGGCGGTACCCAGGTTGACGAGCATGAGGTCTTTGCCGTGGTTGACGGCGTACACCTTGTCGCCGGCCTTGAGCGCGCGGCCCTCGGCGATCACGGTCTCCAGGTCGACGTATCCCGCCTCCTCGGCCATCTTGATACCGGTCTTGACGCACAGACGCTCGGTCTTATTCTCGCTCAAAAACTGCTTATAGCCGCGGCAAAGCTCCTCGAGCTCCTCGATTTGCTGTGGCGTGTACTTTTTCCATGCGCAGGGACGCTCCATGACGCAGGCTCCTTTCGGATCGATTGTGCTGGTTGATGTACCGTGAGCCATCGTATCACGCGCGGGCTCACGGTGGCGGGGGAGCTTGATGTGCGGTGGCCGCGGGGCGGGGAGCGTGTAAACTGGAGTGAGCAAACTGTGCCCAGCCCAAAGCGAGGTATTCAATATGTCTGACAAGCGCCGCACCTTTGCCGTTATCGACGGCAACTCGCTCATGCACCGCGCCTTCCACGCCGTGCCGCCGACCATGAACGCGCCGGACGGTCGCCCCACCAACGCGATCTTTGGCTTTCTGAATATGTTCCTCAAGATGATTGACGCCTTTAATCCCGACGGCGTCGTCGTGGCGTTTGACAAGGGCAAGCCGCGCGTGCGCATGGAGATGCTGCCGCAGTATAAAGCGCAGCGCCCGCCCATGGACCCCGATCTGCATGCGCAGTTCCCTATGATTAAGGAGCTGCTCGCCGCGCTCAACGTGCCGATTTTGCAGTCCGAGGGCTGGGAAGGCGACGATATCCTGGGCACCATGGCGCGCCTGGGCGAGGAAGCCGGCTGCGACATGCTGCTGGTGACCGGCGACCGCGACATGTATCAGCTCGTGACCGAGCACGTCAACGTGGTCTCGACCCGCAAGGGCCTGTCCGACGTGGCGATTATGACGCCCGAGAGCGTAGACGACCTGTATCACGGCATTACGCCGGCGCTCGTGCCCGATTTTTACGGTCTGAAGGGCGATACGTCGGACAACATTCCCGGCGTACCGGGCATCGGCCCCAAAAAGGCGAGTGCGCTCATTGCACAGTACGGCAGCCTGGACGAGGTCATTGCGCATGCCGACGAGGTCAAGGGCAAGATGGGCGAGAACCTGCGTGCGCATATCGACGACGCACTGCTGAGCCGCAAGGTTGCGACCATTCGCACCGATGCGCCTGTCGAGCTCGACTTTGAGGCGACGTCCTTCCCGGCGTTTTCTGCCGATGAGGTTTCCGCGGCGCTGGGCACGCTTGGTATCACCGCCATGCAGAACCGTTTCTTGGCGCTGATCGGCGGCGAAGGCGGGGCTGCTGCTGCCTCCAGTGTGTTTGAGATACCTGCTATGGTTCGCGCAGCCGCCGGCGATGCCGACGCGCTTGGTGCCGTTGCGGCTGAGGTCTCCCGCGCGATTGATGCCGGCGAGTGGGTCGCCGCCGTGGTGGACGACGACAAGGAAGAGGGCGCGCTCTTTGGACTGACGCGCACGCTGTGGTTGGCGACGTCCAAGGGCCTGTTCGCGCTCGAGGAGGGCGACGGCGGTACCACTGCCGTAGTCGATGGCTTCAACTTCGCCCACGGCGTGATTGCTGGCGTGCTTGCGCGCCTGTTTGTGGAGGGCCGCGTGGCGAGCCCGGATATGAAAGCGCTGCTGCACGAGCTTTCGCCCATTGATTCTTCTGAGCCCGAGCTCATGGATCCGCTGGCCGTCGATTCCACGCGCATCTTCGATACCGTTGTTGCCGCCTACCTGCTGGATTCCGACCGCTCCGAGTTTGATGAGGCGTATCTGGCTGATACCTATCTGCAGATGGCGCTGCCTGCGGCGCGCGGCGCGGAGGGTGCCGGCGAGCACGCTCCTGTTCCCGCTGCCCGCACTGCGGCCCTGACGCTGACGCTCGTGGCGCCGCTGCGCGACCGCATGGCCCGTGAGAACGCTGCCAACGTGTTCGATGGCATCGAGATGCCGCTCGTGCCGGTGCTTGCCAAGATGGAGCGCGCGGGCATGCTCGTGGATCCCGACCGCCTGCGCAGTCTGTCCGAGGGTCTGGCGACCCAGATCACCGAGGTCGAGCGAAGCATTCGCGACCTTGCCGGCGACGAGACCTTTAACATCGGCAGTCCCATGCAGCTCTCGCACGTGCTCTTTGACGTGATGGGCCTTCCGACCAAGGGCCTCAAAAAGACCAAGCGCGGCTATTTTTCGACCAACGCCAAGGTGCTGAGCCCGCGACCACGAGATCGTGCGTCTGATCTTGGACTGGCGTGAGAAGTCCAAGATCAAGTCCACCTATCTGGACACGCTGGGCCCGTTGCGTCGTGGTGACGGTCGCGTGCACACTACGTACAACCAGACCATCACGGCGACGGGTCGTCTGTCCTCGAGTGACCCGAACCTGCAGAACATCCCGACGCGCTCGGAGCTGGGTCGTACCGTCAAGACGGCGTTTTCGGCAGGCGAGGGAAGCGTCTTTTTGGCGGTGGACTACTCGCAGATCGAGCTTCGTCTGCTGGCGCATCTCTCAGGTGACGAGCACTTGGTGCGCGCCTTTAACGAGGGCGAGGACTTCCATGCCGAGACGGCGGCGCGCGTGTTCGGTGTGCCGGTGTCCGAGGTGACGCCCGACCTGCGCAGCCGCGCCAAGGCCGTGAACTTTGGCATTGTGTACGGTCAGCAGGCCTACGGCCTGTCGCAGTCGTTGCATATCTCGATGGCCGAGGCGCGCGACATGATCGACCGCTACTACGAGGCCTATCCGGGCGTGCGCACGTTCCTCGACAACGTGGTGGCGCGTGCCAAGCAGACGGGCTATGCCGAGACCATGTACGGCCGCCGTCGCCATATTCCGGAGCTCAAGGCCAAAAACCCGCAGCTCCGCGGCTTTGGCGAACGCACGGCCATGAACCACCCCATGCAGGGCACCGCGGCCGACATCATCAAGATCGCCATGGCCCGCGTAAGCCGTCGCCTGGAAGAAGAAGGCTTTGCCGCCCACATGATCCTGCAGGTACACGACGAACTGGACTTTGAGTGCCCCATCGACGAAGTCGAGCGCCTAACCACCATGGTCCGCGACGTCATGGAGCATGTCGTAGACCTGCGCGTACCGTTAATCGCCGAAGCCAGCACCGGCATAACCTGGGCCGACGCGAAATAGGAAAGCGCTCCGTAAGGCAAGCTCGCCCAAGACGCAAGCCCCCACATACTTAAGATTTGGGACAAACACTACTGATTAATTTGTCCCACAGTAACCAAAACAGAGGGGAGCCCCTTCCAACAAGGGGCTCCCCTCTGCTCAAATCATTTCAGCTAAGTACCTAGACACTCAAGACGTCATCTTGGCGGCGAGTA
>URZR01000035.1 GCA_900552425.1 uncultured Collinsella sp.
CGCAGCTTATGATGTGGCGATGGTGTACGCCGGAACTTTGTAAAGAGCATCCCTTTTGACTAGTCGTTTAAGAACGTCCCCGATGACTAAGTTGCAGGTGGTTGCGGTTGTGTTACACTAACACTGCGTATATAACGCAATCATCTCTATACAGATCAATGATGTCCGTCGTTTTGAACGGAACTAGACTGTTTAGCCGCCCTGAAGGTTTATGCAGGGAGCATGTGATCACAGGGCTTGAAAAGAAAGTTGAGCAAACACTGTGTCTGATCAACAGCAAGAAATCGAAATAACGACGACGCAAGCCGCTCCCGCTGCACCGGTTGCGTCGGACCAGGTCGCGGCGCCCGCGCAAGCCTCGGCTCCCGAGACGCCTAAGGCTGCTTCGACGCCTGCGCCTGCAACTGGTGAGGAGGCTGCTCCGGCAAAGCCCAGGCTCGCGCGCCGCACGGCCAAGCCTGCCGCTGACGGCGAGGAGGTCACCAAGCCCAAGCGCCGTACCACGCGCACGACGCGCGCCAAGCGCACCGTTGCAGCTGACTCCTCGGTGCCGATTTCCGATGAGGTCGCGCAGGCACGTGCGTTGGCGCAGATTAGCGAGGCTCAGGTGGTGCGCGCCCGCCGTCGTGCTGCCGAGCGCGAGGCCGCGGCTCTGACCGAGCTTGCAGCTCCGTCTGTGCTCGAGACGCCTGCCGCCATCGAGACCCCTGCCGCCGACCTGCCGACCGAGAAGCCGGCACCGCGCACACGCCGCCGCACGGCTGCTAAGGCCGAGCAAGTTGCGGAACAGGTAGCCCCCGAGCTCACTGAGGCTTCGGTCCGTTCCGCGGCAGGGGAGGGCACATTGCCTGTTGAGCCCGCTGCGCCTGTCGAGGCCAACGAAGTTCCCGTTGTCGATCCGGCTTTGCGCCCGCACCGTCGCGGTCGCAAGCCCAAGGCCTTTGTCGAGGCCGAGAAGGCCGCAGCAGCAGCCGCCGCCGCTCGGGATGCTGCGGCGACCGCCGAGTCTGCAACCGCTGCCGATGCACCCGTCCAGGATGCTACGACTTCCGAGGCCGCTCCCGCCGATGCCGAGCCTGCCGACGTCCGTCCCGGTCGCAGCCGTCGTACTGCTGCTAAGCGCACGTCCAAGGCCAAGGCTGCCAAGAAGGGTGCGTCCGAGGATTCTGCCGAGACGACCGCCGATGCGTCGACTGATGTCGCCAAGGCCCAGGACGTCGAACAGCCTGCGTCCGAGAAGCCCAAGCGCGGTCGTAAGAAGTCCGCTAAGGCCAAGGCCGCCGAGCAGCAGGCTGATGTCGAAGCGCAGATTGATTCCGGCGCCGAAGCCAATGACGCCGCTGCGGCCAATGTTGGCACCGCCGCAACCGATGGTGCCGCCCCCGCTGAGGGCGAAGACGGCACTCGTCCCAACCGTCGCCAGCACAAGCGCAACGACGAGCGCAACGAGCGTAAGGACGACCGCAACAACGACCGTCGCAACCGCCAGCGCGATCGCAAACAGCGCAACAAGGAGCGTAATGCCGCTCCCACCGAGCCCACGCTTTCGCGCGAGGAACTCGCGGCCATGAAGGTCGCTGAGCTGCGCGAGAAGGCTAAGGAGTTCGAGATCGAGACGACCGGCAAGAAGAAGGCCGAGCTCGTCGAGGAAATCTACGTCACCGCTGCGAAGGCCGAGGGCTTCCGCGACATCAAGGGCATTCTGCAGATTCGCCCGGACAGCTCCGGCATCATCCACGCCCATGGCTACATGAAGTCCAACGACGACGCCTTCGTGCCCGCCTACCTCATCCGCTCCGCGCGCCTGCGCACGGGCGACGTCATCGAGGGCTCGCTGCGTCCTTCGCGCGGCGGCGACAAGCGCGCCGGCCTCGCCAAAATCACGACCGTCAACGGTCTGGACCCCGAGCAGATTCGCAACCGTCCCAAGTTCGGCGACCTCACCCCGGTCTATCCCAACGAGCCGCTGCGCATGGAGCACGGCAAGGACTCTATTACCGGCCGCGCCATCGACATCGTGTCACCGATCGGCAAGGGCCAGCGCGGCCTGATCGTGTCCCCGCCCAAGGCCGGCAAGACCACGATCCTCAAGAAGATCTGCCAGTCTATCTCGATTAACAACCCCGAGGTGCACCTCATCTGCCTGCTCGTCGACGAGCGCCCCGAAGAGGTCACCGATATGCAGCGTTCCATCAAAGGCGAGGTTGTGGCGTCGACCTTCGATATGCCCGCCGACAACCACACTCGCGTGGCAGAGCTCGTCATCGAGCGCGCCAAGCGCATCGTGGAGCTGGGTGGCGACGTCGTGGTGGTGCTCGACTCCATCACGCGTCTTGCCCGTGCCTACAACTTGGCGGCGCCCGCCTCAGGCCGCATCCTTTCGGGCGGCGTCGATTCGGCGGCCCTCTATCCGCCCAAGCGCTTCCTGGGCGCAGCCCGTAATATCGAGAATGGTGGCTCGCTCACCATCCTGGCCTCTGCCCTCATCGACACCGGTTCCAAGATGGACGAAGTCATCTTTGAGGAGTTCAAGGGTACCGGCAACATGGAGCTTAAGCTCGACCGCGACCTGGCCGACCGCCGCATCTTCCCGGCTATCGACCCCGTTGCCTCCGGTACGCGTAACGAGGACCTGTTGGTCGACGAGCAGATGCGTCCGTTTGTCTTTGGTCTGCGTCGCATTCTTGCCGGCATGAACAACACCGAGCGCGCAGCCGCATCGTTTATCAAGGGTCTTAAGGGCACCAACACCAATCAGGAGTTCCTGGTGCGTTCGGCCAAAAAACACAGCGACTACGAGCAGACGTTCTAGGTTGTCATCCACGCGCAGCGATAGTCATCAATGCGAGAAAGGGTCGGGGCTTTGAGCCTCGGCCCTTTTCCATAGCGCCGCTCCGCGCTTATTTTTGACCGTAAGACCGACGAGCAGCAGGTTTCCCGTTTCAATCCGACATCGTCACTTGCAATCGGAGGGTCGGTTTCGCATAATAACTTTTAAGCTTCGCGACGGAAAACGCAGATGAAACGAACCATATACCGTTGCTTTGGGGCATAGCCCCGCTTCATCTTCTCTCGCGCAGCCAACTGAATGATGCGATTTGGGTGCTGGAAGATGGGGAGAGCTCATGGCTTCTTCTGATGCAACACAACGAGCAGTCCTTGCCGGACTTTCGTGCGGGATCGGCCTTGCCGCTCCCGTGGTTATGTATGCCGCGACGCTGCCGTTTTCGTCGGTGAACGAGACGGTCGTGGCGGGTGCAGTTCCCTTCGCCGTGGGCGCGGTGGCGGGCGTGGGTATCTATGCCGCCTCGCTGGGTATCTCCGAGTATCGTGCGCAGCGTGAAGAGCGTCTGTTCCAGCCCGATGCCATGGGCGGTGCCGCCAATCTCAATCAGCATCAAAGCGAGTTCAAGACCGCCTCGATTCCAGCTCAGCAGCAGGATGCGATTCCGTACGCTGCGGCTTCTGCTTCTCAGGCTCAGTCGGAGCAGTCTAACTCGGCATTCCTTTCCGGCCTGACTGGTGCGTTCCAGCGCCGTCATGCCGATGATGGTGTCCCTACCATCGCTCGAGCCGCAGATGCTATGGACGAGGCCGAGGCTTGGTCCATGATCGACAGCATGCTCGACGACGATTCGCCGGTGAGCTGCGACCCTGCGCGCTCGCGCGACGTCTATCAAGTCGCCATCGACGAGCTCACCAACGGCGGGCAGACCGGCTCCTTCAATCGCGATGATATCGCCGCCGCGGCACGCGCCGTGTCGGGCTCCCAGGCCGCCCCTGCGGGCAGCACGGCGGCTTTCGTGGCACTCGTTGCCAACGCGGCGGTCAATAACGCCTACAGCGCTACCTCGGCGGACGCGAACGCTTCTGCCGATAATTCGTACGTTGATGAAGCCATGACCGCGGACGAGGAGGCTGTTGCCGCCCGCCGTGCCGCCGAAAGCTCGCTTTGGGGCGCTCCTGCCCAGCAGCAGGCGGCTGAGGCTGCGCCGTACAATGCAAACCTCGCCAGCATGCCTATCATCTCCGGTGCCGCGGGCATCGATCTCGATGACCTCGATGAGCCTGCAGCCATCACCGCATCGATTGATGCCCAAGATCGCATCGACACCGGCGACCTTCCGGACGCCTCGCTCGAGGTTGATGTCCCCATGGCCGATTACTCGGGCCACGAGGGTATGTGGGCCGCCGCCACCGCGATTCTGGATGAGATTGACGAGCCTGCTCCTGTTTCAGCCCCCGCTCCCGTCGCTGCCCCTCAGCCTGCTGCCCCCGCCTATGTCGGCCGTCACAGCGCTGTGTTCCCCGAGGATACTGCCCGTATCTCGCGTGAGAGCATCGAGCGGGCCGAGGCTATTGCCGCCGGCATTATGGAAAATCGTCGTCACGAGCGCGTCAATCAGATCCTCGAGGAAGAGATCGAGCGTCTTCAGTCCTCTACCGCCAAGCGTACGGGCCGTGCTTATCTGAGCGTTATCGAGGGCGGTACCGCCAGCTTCGCGCCGCTCCGTGCGGAGGCATAACTTCTGCATGGTTAAGATCAATCGAAAATGGGCGGTCGTAACCTGCCTGATGGCGCTCTTGATCTGGGGCAATTCGCTGGTTCCCGGCTCGGGGTCGGGCTCACTGAGCCTAACGGTCATGGAAGCTATCCGCGGTTTCCTGCACGGCGTGGGACTTCCATATGAATGGGTGACCAACTTTGTTGTTCGTAAGTGCGCGCATTTTACCGAGTATTTGGTGCTCGGCATCCTGGCAACGCACGCCTTTGATTTTGAGGGCCGACGCACCTTTGACGTGCTGCTGCCCACGGCAGTGTTCCTGCTGCTGATTCCCTCGATCGACGAGACGATTCAGCTCTTTGTGCCGGGACGCGCCGGCATGATCACCGATGTGATGATCGACTGCTGTGGAGCGGCAACGGGCGTTGTGCTCCGATATCTCTTACGGTCGCTGATGTGCGCCAAAAAGGCCGCCTAAGGACGCATTGTTTGGTCCTAGGCGGCCTTTTTTATTGGAGGGCTTATATGAGGTGTGGCGGCGTCGTTCCATAGGTCGGATTTGCCGGGTGCGCCACGCCCTGTGGGTGCGTCTGTTACTGAAGCGCCTGTGCGCCTAGGGCCAGGCAGCCCATGATGCCCTGCTTGCCCTCGAGGCTGTTGTTGACGATATAGCTATCAATGTCGGCCATCTCGGGCGTGACGATGTAGCCGTTGAGCATCTCGGCGCACTTCTTGCGCGCGAGCGGCACGATGGGGGTGTGGTCGGCCACGCCGCCGCCGATGACGATCTTCTGCGGCGCATAGCACAGGATGTAGGTCATGAGCGCCTGCGCCAGATAGCCGGCGAGCAGATCCATGGCCTCCGGGTCATCGGCCATGTCTCCGGCGCTCTTGCCATCCCAGCGCCTTTTAACGCCGGGGCCGGCGATGAGGCCCTCGAGGCAGTTGTCGTGGAAGGGACAGCCGCTGTGCTCGCCAATGGTGTCGCGCGGGTCGCGCGTGACCAGGATGTGACCGGCCTCGGGATGCATCATGCCGTGCACGAGCTTACCGCCCGAGAGCACGCCAGCGCCCACGCCGGTACCGATGGTCAGATACACCACGTCAGTGAGGCCCTGGGCGCAACCAAAGGTGACCTCGCCCAGGCAGGCGACGTTGACGTCGGTGTCGTAGCCGCAGGGAATATTGAGCTCGTTTTGGATGGTGCCCAGCAGGTCAAAGTAGCGCCATGCCGTTTTGGGCGTCTCCAGGATCTTGCCGTATTGGGGCGAGGCGGGGTTGACTGCGGTGGGGCCAAAGGCGCCGATGCCCAGCGCGGCGATGCCCTTGTTCGCAAACCATGCGTTGACGGCCTCGACGGTCTCCTGCGGGGTCGTGGTCGCGATCTGCTCGCACTCCAGGACCATACCGTCTGCATAGCCCGTGGCGCAGACCATCTTGGTGCCGCCGGCCTCGAGCGCTCCGATAAGCTGCTCTGCCATAGTATTCCTCTCTGGGACGAGTTGCTCCGTGACTAAAGTATAGCGCTCAAAAAAATAAATGAGGTCGCTATAAAAAGAAACCTCGTGGCCCAACGGGTTCACGAGGTTTCTTTAGTGCCTTTAGTTACTGACCGTCCTTACCCGCGCGGTTCGATTTTATCACGCAGAGACTTGAGGTTCTCCAGTGCCGCGTTAAGCGTCTCGTCTCGTTTGGCAAAGTGGAAACGAATCAGATGGTTGACGGGCTCGCGGAAGAAGCTCGAGCCGGGCACGGCGCCCACGCCCACCTTGGAGGCCAAATCCTCGCAGAAGTCGAGGTCGCTGTTATAGCCAAACTCCGAGATATCCATCATCACGTAGTAGGCGCCCTGCGGCACGTTGTGCGTGAGTCCGATGCTGTCGAGTCCCTGACAGAATAGGTCGCGCTTGGCGGTGTAGAGGTCGAGGACCTCCTGGTAATAGCTGTCGTCGAAGTTGAGGGCGGTGACGACGGCCTCTTGCAGGGGAG
Organism: uncultured Collinsella sp.; assembly: GCA_900552425.1. Taxonomy (GTDB): domain Bacteria; phylum Actinomycetota; class Coriobacteriia; order Coriobacteriales; family Coriobacteriaceae; genus Collinsella. The sequence goes on from URZR01000035.1 coordinate 6,495, forward strand.
CGGCGGCGCCCACGGTGAGGAAGTCGTGAACCTTTTTGATGCGCTCGGTGATTTCGGCAGGAGCGATGGTGTAGCCCAGGCGCCAGCCGGTGATGGAGTAGGTCTTGGATAGCGAGCTGCAACTGATGGTGCGCTCAAACATGCCGGGCAGCGTGGCCATGTACACGTGCTCGTGGGGCGCGTAGACGATGTGCTCGTAGACCTCGTCGGTGATGCAGTAGGCGTCATACTTTTTGCACAGGTCGGCGATAAGGGTGAGCTCCTCGCGGGTAAAGACCTTGCCGCAGGGGTTGGACGGGTTGCATAGAACGATCGCCTTGGGATCGTTGTCGCGGAAGGCCGCCTCCAGGACCTCACGGTCAAAGTCAAAGGTGGGCGGGTTGAGCGGCACGTAGATAGGCTCCGCACCCGAAAGGATCGTGTCGGCGCCGTAGTTCTCGTAGAATGGCGAGAAGATGACGACCTTGTCGCCGGGGTTCGTGACCGTCATCATGGCGGCCATCATGGCCTCGGTGGAGCCGCAGGTGACCACGATGTTCTCGTTGGGGTTGATCGGCATGCCCATAAAGTGCTCCTGCTTGGCGGCAAGCGCCTCGCGCATGGCCTGGGAGCCCCAGGTGATGGAGTACTGGTGGTAAAGCGGCTTGGGGTCGGTGGCAATGGTGCTGAGGCTATCGAGCAGCTGCGCCGGGGGATCGAAATCGGGGAAGCCCTGCGACAGGTTGACGGCACCATACTTGTTGGAGATGCGCGTCATGCGGCGGATGACCGAATCGGTAAACGCCGCCGTGCGGTTGGAGAGTTCTTTCATGCCTATCCTTTCGAGCATTGGGTGGAGCAAGTTTACTCCTATGGAACCGGTGGGATTTGCTCGAAACGGGCTCGAAAAACTCTTTTCAAAATTCTTGAAAATTGGGGCTTGCATCGCGTGGCGTTCCTTGCAATAATAGTCGAGCGCGAAGCGCACAGGACACGGTGGGTGTAGCTCAGTTGGCTAGAGCGACGGGTTGTGGTCCCGTAGGTCGAGGGTTCGAGTCCCTTTACCCACCCCAGTTCTTGCTTCGTGTTGATATCGGGTCGTTAGCTCAGTTGGTAGAGCAGGGGACTCTTAATCCCAAGGTCCAGGGTTCGACCCCCTGACGGCCCACCAAAGATTGTTAAGACGGTCAACTTCGGTTGGCCGTCTTTTTTATTAACCTCGCATGGGGCCGAACCCGTAAGGGCACAGACGCTTTACAAGTCGAGCCTGCCCTGGGGGTCGGTGAATCCGTCTGTACCCTCCTTGAGCTTTTTCTCGTCTTCTTTCACGCGACGTTCGAGCTTCTTTGTATCTTCGGCAGGCGGTAGGTTCTCGGGTACAATTCCGCGGTCGATGAGGCTGCCACGCACGCTTGTGTTGTTCTCGACGTGCTCTTGCTTGATCTTGTCCAGACCGTACAGGTCGTGTTCCTCGGCGTTGAAGGCCGTCATCGAGTTCGTAAGGTCCTTTGCTTTGATGAGAACATCGGCTAGCCTGTCCGCCAATGCCGAGCTCTTGGATACGCCGAGCTGTTGTTTCATTTCCGCCGTGCTTCTGCCGCCGAATAACGCTTCATCGCCCTTCGACTTGATGATCGCGAATCCTTTGGAGTCCACGCCGCGTTTGAATGCAATACCCGAGAGCTGTTTCTCTGAATCGGATAGCGAGTGGCGCGCCTGTAAGCGCTGAATCTCTGCGAAGCGCTGCTCTATGAGCTCTTGGCGGCGCGTCTGCACGGCGAAGTACGCCTGTGCGAGCGCGATTTCTTGCTTGTTTGAATCTCCGTTCTGGGCGATTAAATAGCATGCATAGCGCGTAAGCTTGTAGTCTTTAACCGCACGAGCGGCGACACCGGCAGTTACCATTTTCGTGGTGTCACGAAAATGGGAATCAACTGGAGTTTTATTTGTTTCGCACGAGACTTTTGCCCTCTTAACAACTTCGGCGAAGTTCTCCCATCGAGTGTATCCCATGGGTTCCATTAAATCGCGTGCGAGCCAATACTCAACGCCGTCTTCCACATTGGCGTAGCTATCAAGTTTGACACGCCACTTCTCGATATCTCTACTGTCCATATCTCCTCCTCGCTGGTCTATTGTCTATGCAGGCTTTGCACGCTCTGTATTCGGAATAAGGATACGCTGCCGTGCGGACACGAATGGGCCCCGTGCCACTTCGAGCTCACGGGGCCCATAGATATCGATTAGTTGTGTTCTGCTTTAGATAGGTGTCCAGTTTAATTCGCTCGATAGTGCGAGCCCAGGCTTTCGGTTCGGTTGCGCATGGCTTTGACCATTTCCTGTGCTAGTTGAATCTGCGACTGTATGCGGGCGAGCGCAGCGATTTCGCTGTCGTTGGCATGCGGCTTATTTAGAGCTGTGGCATCATCTTGAATGTTTTCAAGCTCGTGTAGTACCTCGGATAGGCCTGTTTCGGTCCTGTTGATCATGCAATAGGTGCTCATCGTGTGCCTTAGGCTGTGTGTCAGGCGTTCGGCATCTGTTGCGGCTATGCCGTACTGGGGGAGGGCGATATCCGCCTTCAGGGCTGTCTCGGGCTCTTTCTGTGCTGCTTGGGCTGCCGATGCGCCTGCGATGCGCCCGAACACGATGCCGTTGGCGCTTGACAAGCCACCAATGCGGTCGGCGCCGTGCATGCCGCCTGTCGCCTCGCCGCAAGCGTAGAGGCCCTCAACGCCCGTTTGCGCGGTCTTATCGATCTTGATGCCGCCGTTAGCGGCGTGGGCATACATCGCAACGCGCATCTCGTCAGTCGGGGCGATGCCGTGCTCGTCTTGCAGCCAGGTGGCAAAGGCCTGCACAAACTCTGGGACATCCTCGCGGGGAAAGTCGTAGTGGAGTGCCAGGCCTTCGACACCTGCCTGATCGATGACGAGATCGATGGCGCTGGAAGCCAGGCGCGAAGTGAAGGGACCGTATCCGGAGCGTTGCTCAAGCAGGTCGTCCAGCTTGTCGTCGGCAATATCTACCGGCTGGTCTACATGTACGTAGCGCCAGGTTTTCTCGTTGAAGACCAGGTTGCGCTTGGGCTCGATGAAGCCGGGCATCATCTGCATGAACTCTATATTAGTAAGTGTTGCGCCGTGCGCCAGCGCGATGGCCTGCGAGGAGCTGAGCACATCAGCCGACGTAAGGCTGCGCTCGAACAGGCCGCCTGTGCCACCGGTTGCGATGATCGTGGCCTTGGCAGCAAAGGGCACGATTCGATTTTCGGTGAGGTCGTAGAGCACGGTTCCGGTTATTCTACCGTTCGTGTCCTCAACAAGGTCGATAAGCTCATAGCGGGGGAGCAGGCGAATGCCGAGTGACTCGATTCGGGCTGTCAGAGCGTCCTCAAGGGGTTTGCGGGTGAGGCCGCGCCACATGCGCGTCTTGTGGTCAAAGCAGGGGATAAACTGCTTTTGCTGGGCGCTCTCGGCGCTTTGCGGACGCTGGAGCTCAACGCCCAGGTCTTGCTCGAGCCATTCAATTGCCTGGGGAATGCCGCGGACAAACGTCTGGACAAGCTCGGGGTCGGCGACGCCGCCACCAACGGTCTGGATGGTGTCGATGAGGTCTTGTTCGTCGTCTTCGTTAACGGGTCCGATAAGCCCCAGGCCCCAGGTTCCGGGGAAGAAGCTCGATCCACTCATGGTCTTGCCGGCGCTTGCCACAGCGACGGTTGCACCCGTGCGCGCCGCTTCGATGGCGGCGCAAAGGCCCGCAATGCCAGATCCAATTACCAGTACATCAGTCGATTCCATCGGATTCCTTTCTCGTCCGGTGCATTGTCGCACGGGTGATCGGCAATGGGGCCGCAAAGACTCGGCAAATCGGTAAAGGGCAAATATGACAGGTGGGCGTCGTGGACGCTCTGACGCTCCATCTCATCACATCTCGTATTTCGCCCCAACTGATATATCGGCATTAGCTATCCTGCGACAGCGCAAACAAAAAGAGCCGCTACCCGGGTGGGTAGCGGCTCCAAAGCTCAACTATATGAGCATCGCGCGGGCGCGATTAGGCCTTGAGGGCCTCCTCGACGGCGACAGCGCAGGCGACGGTGGCACCGACCATGGGGTTGTTGCCCATGCCGATGAGACCCATCATGTCGACGTGCGCAGGCACGGAGGAAGAACCGGCGAACTGGGCATCGGAGTGCATACGGCCCATGGTGTCGGTCATGCCGTAAGAGGCAGGGCCGGCGCCCATGTTGTCCGGGTGCAGGGTACGGCCAGTGCCGCCACCAGAAGCGACGGAGAAGTACTTCTTGCCAGCCTCGAGGCGCTCCTTCTTGTAGGTGCCAGCGACGGGGTGCTGGAAGCGCGTGGGGTTGGTGGAGTTACCGGTGATGGAGATGTCGACGTTCTCGTGCCACATGATGGCAACGCCCTCGCGGACGTCGTCGGAGCCGTAGCAGTTAACGGCAGCGCGGGGACCATCGGAGTAGGGGATGGTCTCGACGACCTTGAGCTCGCCCGTGTAGTAGTCGAACTGGGTCTTCACGTAGGTGAAGCCGTTGATGCGGGCGATGATCTGAGCGGCGTCCTTGCCCAGACCGTTGAGGATAACGCGCAGCGGCTTCTTACGAGCCTTGTTGGCGTTCAGAGCCAGACCGATAGCGCCCTCAGCGGCAGCGAAGGACTCGTGGCCAGCCAGGAAGGCGAAGCACTCGGTGTCGTCGGAGAGCAGCATAGCGCCCAGGTTGCCGTGGCCCAGACCGACCTTGCGGTCCTCGGCGACGGAGCCGGGAACGGTGAAGGCCTGGATGCCCTCGCCGATGATGGCGGCAGCCTCAGAAGCAGTCTTGGCGCCACGCTTGATAGCGAGAGCGCAACCGAGGGTGTAGGCCCACTCGGCGTTCTGGAAGGCGATGGACTGGGTGTTGTTGACGATCTCACGCGGGTTGAAGCCCTTGTCGGTGCAGATCTGCAGAGCTTCCTCGAGGGAGGCGATGCCGTTGTCGGCGAGGCACTTGTTGATCTTGTCAGCGCGGCGCTCGTAACCTTCGAAAGTAACAGCCATTCTTATATCCCTCCCTTTCTACTCGTGAACCGGGAACACGCTGGCGACGGAGTGAGTCTCCTCGTCGGTGCGCGGGTCGATGTACTTGGCAGCGTTGTCCCACTGACCGTAGTGGCCCATGGCGCCAGCGATGGCCTCCTCGGGGGTCTTGCCGGCCTTGACGGCGTCGGTGAACTTGCCGAGGTTCAGGAACTCGAACGCGATGATCTCGTTCTTGTCGTTGAGAGCCATGCGGGTGACGTAGCCCTGGGCGAGCTCGAGGTAACGAGCGCCCTTGGCCTTGGTGCCGAACATGGTGCCGACCTGAGAGCGAAGGCCCTTGCCGAGGTCGTCGAGGGAGGCGCCCACGGGCAGGCCGCCCTCGGAGAACGCGGTCTGGCTGCGGCCGTAAACGATCTGCAGGAAGATCTCGCGCATAGCAACGTTGATGGCGTCGCAGACGAGGTCGGTGTTGAGGGCCTCGAGGATGGTCTTACCGGGAAGGATCTCGGAAGCCATGGCGGCAGAGTGGGTCATGCCCGAGCAGCCGATGGTCTCGACCAGAGCCTCCTCGATGATGCCCTCCTTGACGTTGAGCGTGAGCTTGCACGCGCCCTGCTGGGGAGCGCACCAACCCACACCGTGCGTAAGACCGGAGATGTCGGAAATCTCCTTAGCCTGGACCCACTTGCCCTCCTCGGGGATGGGTGCGGGGCCGTGGTATGCACCCTTGGCAACGGGGCACATGTTCTCCACTTCCTGTGAGTACTGCATGCCTCTCCTCTCTATCGTGTTGGCGTCCCGTCAGGGGGTCGTGGCTGGCGATTGCCGGGCGACCCTTCGAAAGGGACATGACATGCAGCCCCTATAATACCGCGAAATGCACGGAATATTCGGCGAACGGCTCAGTTTTCGTAGCGAGAAGTCCGGAAGTTTTAATTGAAACGGTTTAACTCTATATTCTGTGGTCGTGAACTTCCGTAGAGGGGGTCCGTCTTGGGCAAGCTTTTGGTCAGCTCTTGTAAGCGTTGCAGGGGTTGACCTGTTGCGACGGTGCCGTTCGCCGCCTATTTACTGCCTTTGGCCGCGCGAGTGTATTGTTTTGCGTGAATGTTTTGATGGCACGCTTCAATCGTGCTGTATTGGATGGCAAGCAGATCCCGGCGAAGGGAGTACCATGCAGCGCGTTTGGAGAACGGTCACCGGCTTTTACCATGTCTGTGCCCGCGGTACGGGCAAGCAGCTCATCTTTGAGGGCGATGAAGACCGGTGGGAGTTTTTGGAGCTGATGCGCGAGTGCTGCCGCGAGGCGGGCGTGACGGTTATCACCTGGTGTCTTATGGGCAATCACGTGCATTTGGTGCTTGCAGATTACGAGGACAGGATGAGCGCGGCGATGCACCGGCTGCTCTTGACGTACGCGCGGCGGTTCAATAAACGAACGGGGCGCACAGGTCATCT
>URZR01000036.1 GCA_900552425.1 uncultured Collinsella sp.
TGGTGTTGAAGCCCTCGATGACCGTCCCCGCCGGCACGCGGAACGCCTTGACGCACGCGGTGTCGAGCTTGCCGTCCTCGATCTCCCAGCGATGCGCCACGAGCAGGATAAAATCGCGGGCACCCAGGTTAAACTCGCTGGCGCGGTGATACTCCAGGCAGTTGAGGCGTGTGTTGTGGCCGTTGCACCAGCCGAGCTGGAAGGGACGACCGCCAAACATGAGAAAGCCCAGCTTATCGGCATCCTTGACGCCCTCGAGCTCCGGCGCACTTGCTACGTACTTGCTGCCCTCGGGAATGGGCGTGGCAGAGAGCGCCTCGAGCACGGGCGACGTGAGCTCGGACGGAACGTTATCCCAAACGTTGCCATAGGATTTGAACTCGGGATCGTTGACAGAGTAGATATGCATGTTCACTCCTGTTCGTTTATGTGACAGTACGAACATTCTAGAACAAACATGAGCGATTTTAAACGCTCATCCCGACCACTTAACAAAAAGGCGCCCCCGCGCAAGCGAAGGCGCTCAATGCGCGCGTTTTGGGCGATAAAGCCCTTATGCCTGCTGATAGTGCAGGTGCTTCTCGTCGATATCGGCCAGGTCACGGTCGAGATAGCGGCGCGCGAGCCAGTTTGCCATGGGGAGGTTCTGGTCCAGGTAGTTGCCGCACTCCTCGGGAGCGGCACCGGGGACATCGCCCTCAAAGTCGGCGACAAACTCGAACAGCTCACGCACGAGCGGCAGGATCTCCTCGCTCGTCACTTCGCCAAATACGACGAGGTAAAAGCCCGTGCGGCAGCCCATGGGGCCAAAGTAGACAATTCGGCTCGACCACTCGGCATGGTTACGAAGAAACGTCGCGCCCAGGTGCTCGATGGTATGGCACTCGGCCGTGTTCATTACCGGCTCTTTGTTGGGCGTGGTCAGGCGCAGGTCAAACGTGGTGACGGCGGCGCCGGTCGCCGGATCGCGGTCGATGCGGCTCACATACACGCCGGGCTCAAGCAGCAGATGGTCAACGGAAAAGCTGGCGATGCGCTCCATGGCAGATCCTCTCGATAGTCAATTTGGGACGGGCTCTTTTAGCTGGTTCGAATGGTCGCACCAATCATACCAGTCAAAAAAGCCCCGTCCCAAATGAGCTGCCTAGGACGGGGATCAATGAGTTTTTAATCCCCGTCCCAGAAAAATCATTCTAGGCCGTGTACGCGATGGTCGCATCGACGGCATGCCGCCAGCCGGCGATCTTTTTGGCGCGCTCGTCGACGGACATGGTGGGCTCCACGATGCCGCGGGCGCCATAGACGTCAACGACATCGCGCGCGTACATGCCCAGCGCAATGCCGCAGGCCCAAGCTGCGCCCAGACCGCTCATCTCGTCGTTGCTCGCAATGCGGATGGGCGAGCCGACCAGATCGCTCTCAAACTGCATCAGGTACGCGTCGCGCGTGGGGCCGCCGTCAACACGAAGCTCGGCAAGCGCCGCGCCCGAATCCTCGACCATCGCATCAATGACGTCGAAGATCTGATAGGCGATCGACTCATCGGCAGCCTTTACGAACTCCGCGCGGCCCGTGGTGCGCGTCATGCCAAAGACGCAGCCCTCGGCATCGCTCGCCCAGTGCGGCGCGCCCAGGCCAGTGAACGCCGGCACAAAGTAGACGCGGCTCGCCGGATTGGCGGCGTAGCACAGGTCGGTGACCTCCTCGGGGTTGTTGATGAGCTCCAAATCGTCGCGCAGCCAGGTCTTGACGGCGCCGGCGTAGCTCACGTTGCCCTCGAGCACGTACTCGGTCACGCCGTCCATACGCCACGCAAGCGAGCTCGAAAGCCCGTGTGAGCTGGCAACGAACTCGTCGCCAACGTTCATCATGACCGAGCTGCCGGTGCCATAGGTCGCCTTGGCCATGCCGCGGCTATGGCAGCCCTGGGCAAACAAGGCGGCATGGCTGTCGCCGAGCACGCCGCGAATGGGCACGGGCGCCGGCAAAAAGCCGCCCAGGTCCGTTGTACCGAACAGGCCATCGGAATCGGTCACCTGCGGCAGGCAGGCAGGATCGACACCAAAAGCCTCGCACACCGGCTCGCTCCAGCAGCCACGGCGCAGGTCAAAGAGCTGCGTGCGGCTGGCATTGGACCAGTCGCAGCGGAACTCCGCGCCGCCCGTGAGCGTCCAGACCACCCAGGCATCGATGGTGCCCAGGCACAGCTCGCCCGCCGCCGCGGCCTCGGCAGCCGCCGGAACGTTCGCGAGGATCCAAGCCATCTTGCCCGCCGGATAGTAGGGCGAGAGCACCAGGCCTGTCGTGTCACGCACCAGCTCGGCCACGCCTTCGCGCGCAGCAAACCCGTCGCACAGCTCACGGGCGCGGGCGCACTGCCACACCACGGCGTCGCACAGCGGCTCGCCCGTCGTGCGATTCCAGGCAACGGTAGTCTCGCGCTGGTTGGAAATACCGATGCCGGCGATGTCGGCCGGATCGACCCCAGTCTCCTCCACCACGGCGCGCGCCACGGCCAGCACGTTGGCGGCGATCTCGGCCGGATCATGACTCACCCAGCCGGCCTCGTTGACAATCTGGCGATGTGAGCGGTCGGCGCGATGGATCAGATGGCCGCCCTCGTCCACCAGCAGCGCCTTCGTGCCCTGCGTGGACTGATCGATTCCGATGATGTATTTGCTCATGTACTCTCCCATTCCTTCCGTCAAATCGAATGTGACAAAGGGGCTGTCCCTTTGCCACATTCTACGCTGCCACCATTCGCCTCTGATATGCGCGAACCAGCAGCGAGATACCAAAGTTGAGCACAAAGTACATCGCAAACACCAGGCCGTAGAGCATAAGCACCTGCGACAGGTCGATCGCATGGGCCATCACGACGTTTGCCGTGTACATGAGCTCGGCCACGTTAATGCCCGAAAGATACGAGCTGTCCTTGATGACGGTCGTGCACTGGCTAAACAGCGCCGGGATGATCGTCTTAAACGTCTGCGGCAGAATGATGTAGCGCATGGTGGCAAAGAAGCCAAAACCCTGGCTCTGCGCTGCCTCAAACTGGCCGCGCGGAATCGAGTTGAGGCCGCCGCGCACGATCTCGGCCATAACGGCGCTGGTAAACAGCGTAAAGGCGATGGTCGAAATCACAATGTCCAAACCCTGCACCGTAAAGTAGATAAACAGAATCCACAGCAGGTTCGGCGTGCAGCGGAACAGCTCGATATAGGCGCTCACCAAAATACGGAACGGGCGGGGCGCATAGCTCTTAATGAGCGCCAGCACCGTGCCAAAGATGAGCGAGAAAAAGATCGACAGCGCCGAGATCTCGATGGTCTTAACAAAACCGCCCCAAATGTAGAGCAGGTTGGTCGCGTTGAAGATTTCCATGCGCTAGGCCTCCTCTACGTTGTCGAGCCCCAGCTCGGCCAGGCTCACGCCGCGCGGACGCTCCTTGGAGCGGCGCTCGAGCCACTGCACCAGCATGGCGAGCGGAAAGCAGATGATGAAGTACATAAGGCAGCAGACGATGTATCCCTGCAGGTAGCCGTACAGACTCACAAAGTTGTCGGAACGATACATAAGGTCGCCGCCGGCCACAAGCGCCAGCACCGACGTGTTCTTGACCAGGTTGAGCGCCTGGTTACACAGCGGCGGCAGAATGATCTTGAACGTCTGGGGCAGTACGATGTACCAGTATGCCTGCGCACGGGTGAAGCCCTGGCTCTGGGCCGCCTCCATCTGACCGCGTGGAACGGCCTCGATGCCGGTGCGGATGACCTCCGAAATGTAGGCCGCGTGATACAGGCCCACGCCCAAGAAGCCCAACACGAACGGCGCGATACGCACCGGCTGGTCGGCACCGGTTATGGCCTGCAAAAACTGCGGACCGGCCATGTACATAAAGAGCACCTGTACGGGCAACGGGGTGTTCTGGTAAAACTCCACGTACACGCGACTTATGGCGCGCAGCACGCGCGAGCGAGTGGTAGAGAACACACCCAGCAGCGTGCCCAGCACCAGCGACAGCAGCAGGCCGGCAACGACCACCTGCAGCGTCACGCCAAAGCCCTCCCAGAAGGGCCCCATGTTTTGAAATGTCGTCGACCAACGGTCGGCGTCAAATAATCCTTCGAGCATTTGATTCCTTCCTTGGACGATGCGTCTATACAAGACCCCAGGTCTTGACCTCTTGGTCGAGCCAGCCGTCGGCCAGACGATCGCAAATCACCTGATCGACCACGGCCGAAAGGTCGCAGCCCTTCTTGGTCGCCACGCCGTAGCCCTGCTCGCCAAACTTGACCTCGGGCTGCAGCAGCTCAACGGTCTCGTTCATGTAACCGGCCAGCGTGGAGCGGTCCATGGCAAAGACGTCGATATTGCCGGCGTCGAGCGAACTCTTGATGATGGGGTAGCCGCTAAAGGCCCTAAACTCGGGCTTGCAGCTAAAGCCGTTGTCCTTGATCATCTGCTCGATCAGGCCCTGCGTGGTGGCACCCTGGCTCACGCCAATGACCTTGCCGTCCAAGTCCTCAATCGAGGTAAAGCCCGAACGCTTCTTGACCATGAGTCCCACGTAGTCGGTGCGGTACGGCGTCGAGAAATCCCAGCTCTTCTTGCGCTCGTCGGTGATGGTGTAGGTCGCCGCGACCACGTCGAGTTGGCCGTTATCGATCAGCGGGCCGCGCGTCTTGGGCGTTACGTCGGTAAACTCGACAAGCTCCTGGGCGCGGGCCTCCTTGTAGCTCACGCCAAAGACGGCAGCGGCGATCTGGTAGCACAAATCGACTTCCATGCCCTCAAAGCGGCCCTTGGCGGTGTCGTAATAGCCATAGCCGGGAACGTCCTTCTTGACGCCGGCATTCAGATGTCCACGCGACTTGATGGCCGCAAGCTTGGACCCCTTGTCGGAGCCCTCGCCGCTGGTGGAGTTGCCGCAACCGGTAAGCGCGGTCCCCGCCAGCGCAAGCATGCCGGCGCCCGCCAGCTGCAAAAAGTGACGGCGCGATACAGCCGCCCTCGTTATATCCGTCATGTCCATCACCGCGCCTAGTGCAGAATCTTGGACAGGAACTCGCGGCAGCGCGGGTTCTCGGGGTTATCGAAGAAGTGCTCGGGCGCGCCCTCCTCCAGGATGCGGCCGTCCTCCATAAAGATGACGCGGTCGGCCACCTGGCGCGCAAAGCCCATCTCGTGCGTCACGCAGATCATGGTGATGTCCTCCTGCGCGAGCTCGATCATAACGTCGAGCACCTCCTGCACCATCTCGGGGTCGAGCGCCGAGGTCGGCTCGTCAAACAGGATGATGGGCTGCTTGGTGCACAGGGCGCGGGCGATGGCGATGCGCTGCTGCTGACCACCCGAGAGATTCTGCGGATACTCGCCGGCCTTATGCGCCATGCCGACGCGCTTGAGCGCGGCGATGGCGATCTCGGTCGCCTCCTCCTTGCTCTTCTTTTGCAGCTTGATGGGCGCGAGCGTCAGGTTACCGAGCACCGTCATGTTGGGATACAGGTTGAACTGCTGAAACACCATGGAGCTATACTTGCGGGCCATCTCCAGGTGATTCTTTTTGGTGAGCGGCGTACCGTCGATGATGACCTCGCCCGACGTGGGCTCCTCAAGATAATCGACGCAGCGGATGAGCGTCGACTTACCCGAACCAGAGGGCCCGATCATTACGAGCTTCTCGCCGCGCTTGACGGTGAGGTTGATATCTTTGAGCACATGCAGGTCGCCAAAGTACTTGTTGAGATGCTTGATCTCGATCATGTCTGCCATGGATGTCCCTTCCCTGCGTTTACACGAGTTGAACTATTGTACGGAAAGAACCACGTTTCCGCAGCCCACACTACATCCCCGTAAAGAACCCGCAACCTTCCGCCCACTCATTGGGCACTCATTTAAGTCTGTCCCCAGTGAGCGCCCAACCGCCCTTGTTGAGCATAAGTCAGCGAAAACCCGTACACGCGAGCAAGGTGACGTGAAATGAAAGGGCGCAGACCTTATGGTCGCGCCCTTGAAATTGAACGTCAGATTGCCGCGTGTACGGGTTTGCAGCGTCGAGCCGTTGCGCGGTTTGGTAAAACCGCGCAACAAATTACGCCAGCTTTGCTCCAACGATCTTTGCTGCTGCCGGCTTATCGAAGTTGCCGCCAGTGGCCTTACCCAGAGCGCCCATGACCTGGCCCATCTGCTTCTTGGACGTGGCGCCCAGCTCGGCGATGACCTGCTCGATCAGGGCCTCGAGCTCCTCGCCCGAAACCTGCGCGGGCAGAAGGCTCTCCAGAATCTTGACCTGCTCGGTCAGGTTGTCGGTACGCTCTTGGTCGGTGCCGGCCTTGATGGACATCTCCAGCGTCTCGCTCGTCTGCTTAATCAGACGCTTGATCATGCTGTTGACGTCTTCCTCGGTCACATCGCGGCGCTCGCTAACCTCGATATTCTTCACCTCGGCCTTGACCTGGCGAATGATGGACAGGCGAACCTTGTCCTTAGCCTTCATGGCCGCGATCATTTCCTTCTGCAGCTCTTCGTTGGTCATCTGCAAATCCTCCTCAATAGTGTGGGCGGCACTCACGCGAGCGCCATCCCATGATTACTCAGTCGTCGACGAATTGTCGGTCGAACTCTTGGTGACGCCCTTCAGGCTGACGTTGTACGGCACGTCCTTGGGCATGGGGTTGACGGTGATGTCGGCATCCTTCTTGTACTGCTCCAGCCACTCGCTGTACGCGGTGCTGGCCGCTTGCGTCTTCACCACGTTGGAGACGTACTTTTTGATGGCCTTGGGCACCTGGTTGATGTCATCAACCTGATTATCGACATGGAAGTAGTCGGTGCACTTGATGACGTGGTAACCGTACGTCGACTCGACGACTTCGCTCACGTCGCCCTTGTTGAGCCCCTCGAGCGCCGTCTGGTAGCTGTCGACAAAGGTGGTGAGCTTATCCCAGCCCACATCGCCCTTCTTCTCCTTGGAACCGGTGTCCTCGGAGTACTGTTCAACGGCGTCCTCAAAGCTCAGCTCACCGGAGTTGATCTTGTCCAGGCACTCCTGCGCCTTGGCCTTGGCGGCGGCCTTGTCCTCGTCGGAAGCGTCAGAATCGACCTTGATCAGGATGTTCGACGAGCGACGGGCGTCGTTGTAGCTGGACAGGTTTTCGTTGATGTAAGCGACAATCTCGCTGTCCTTGGGCTTGCTCGTGGGCGCGACGGCATCCTTAAGCTTTTGCTGCGCCAGGCTCTCCTTGAGCGAGTCCTTGTAGGTGTCCTCGGTATAGCCGTAGGTCTTGAGGGTCTTCTTAAAGGCCTTGGCACCGCCCGCGCTCTTGCACGCGTCCTTCCAAGCCTTCTCGACCTCCTCATCCGACACCGTCACGCCGTTCTCCTTCTGTGCCTGTTGAAGCAGAATCTGCTGCGTGTAGGAGTCGATGAGTTGCTTGCGGTACTTCTTGGGCGTGAGGTCGTTGTCGACCAGGTACTGCGCCCAGTCCTTGTCCTTGGTGTAGCCGTAGGACGTGCGCATGCTCATGATCTGCTTGGTCACGGTGTCCTCGGTGAGGTTGGTGCCGTTGATAGTGGCAGCTACACCGCCGGTAAGCTTGTAGCCCGAGGTATCCTCTGCCTGCGACATCAGGCCGGAGCACGCCATGGCCGAGACGGAAAGCAGCATTGCCAGCACGCCGATGACCACCAGAACGATCTTGACGGTCTTGGACACGCGGGTCTTGCGCTGCTTCTTGCGAGAGCTGGAGGCGGCGCGAGCCTGCTGCTCGGGCGTCGGCTCGGGTGCGGGGTTCTTTTTCTTATTTGCCATAGTTGGCCTTTCGCATAACGAATCGAACAAACGCCATTGTGTCACAACGCAGCCCCCGCGGCACGCTTGGTGCATTGGGGACAGGTTAATCTGCACCATTTTGGTGCAAAGGGGACAGCTCTGGCAGCCGGCACCTTAGAAGTGACGGCGGATGGCGTCGACCATGCCCTGGGGCGTGGTCTGGCCGAGCACATCGGCTGCGGCATCGGCGTCCATAAAGATGTTCATGAGCGCCTGCAGGGCCTCGACCTGGCCGCCCGGCTCGGCGATGCCCAGATTGATGACGATCTGCGCCGGCACCGGAGCGCCCATGCCAGCCATAGCGTTAAATGTCACGGGCGCGGCGGGCTTCACCACCGCGATATAGGGCTTGGCCACAAACCCCGGATCGGTATGCGGAATGGCAATGTTTGCCGCCGGCATGGCAAGACCCGTGGGATAGGCATCCTCGCGCGTGCGAACGGCGTCGAACCAACCGTCGGCAATGTAGCCACGCGGTACAAGCTCGCCCTCAAGCCGCGCGAACACCTCATCCGGCGTCGCACACTCCCAATCAAAAAACACCAGCTCAGGCGCAAACAGCGCTTCGTTATCCGCCATGCGCTCACCTCTCTCACCTAGTCATTCAAGAACGTCCCCGATGACTACCCAAAACAAAAGGTGGCCACGCGCGCCTTGGCGCCAATGACCACCCTGACCACTCAACTAAATTGTACTGTGCGCCGCTAGCCGCGGGGCGCATCAATTGCGACCTTGCCGCTCTCTAGCACGTGGACGCGGCCGTCGGCGAGCATCTGCACGACCTCGGGATACAGCACATGCTCAATCGCGTGGATGTGCTCCTCGAGCGTGTCGACATCCCAGTCCTCCTCAACAGCCAGCGCACGCTGGGCGATGATGGGACCGTTGTCGTAGACCTCGTTGGCAAAATGCACGGTCACGCCAGTTACCTTGACGCCGCGCACAAAGGCATCGTCAATCGCATGCGCACCGGTAAAGCTCGGCAGCAGCGCCGGATGCAGGTTGACCACGCGATTGGGGAACGCCGCCAGCAGCGGCGTGTGCACCATGCGCATATAGCCGGCCATCACCACGTACTCGCAGCCACGTTCGAGCAGCTCATGCGCGATGATCTCGTCAGCCGCGATGGGGTCGGCATAGACATCCTTGGACAGCGTGAGCGTCTGGATGCCCGCACGCTCTGCACGTTGCAGACCCTTGGCCGAAGGACGGCTCGACACCACAAGCTCAATAGAAGCGTTGAGCTTGCCGGCGGCAATCAGATCGATCAGCGCTTGCAGGTTGGTACCCGAACCGCTGATGAGCACACCGATCTTGAGCGGCTCAGCCGTATCGGTGCCAGTCGGACGGGTATAGGGCACAAAGTCCAGGCCCTCGGCAGCAGCCATCTGCTCGTTAGCGCTCATCGGAGTACACGACCTTACCGGAACCCTCGACGCACTCGCCCACGCGGAACGGCTTCTCGCCCAGCGCGACCAGTGCCTCGGTAACCGCGGCCTCGTCCTCGGGGGCGACGATCAGACACAGGCCGACGCCCATGTTGAAGGTCTTGCATGCCTCGTTGGGCGCAAGCTCGGCCTGGCGCGACACGTAGGTGATGACGGGCGGAACGTCCCAACCCATCTCGGCACCGTTGCGGGTGACCACGGCGTCGACGTCATCGGCGAGCGCACGGTTGAGGTTCTCGGTAATACCGCCGCCAGTGATGTGGGCGATGGCGTGCACGTTGGCGCCGCCGCGCAGCAGCTCCAGGATCGGCTTGACGTAGATGCGCGTGGGGGCCAACAGAGCGTCTGCCAGCGATGCACCGCCGAGCTCCTCGAGCGGACGGCTCAGCTCCTCGGCCTTAGCGACGGCCTCGGGCGTGCCCGGCTTAACGCCGTCGACGCCAATGACCTTACGCACGAGCGAGTAGCCGTTGGAGTGCACGCCGGTGGAAGGCAGGCCCAGGATCACATCGCCCGGGCGGACGTTTGCGGGGTCGAGCATCTTGGGACGGTCGACGACGCCCACGGTAAATCCGGCAAGGTCGTAGTCGGCAGGAGCCATGACGCCCGGGTGCTCGGCCATCTCGCCGCCCACGAGCGCGCAGCCCGCGAGCTTGCAGCCGTCGGCCACACCCTTGATGATCTTTGCCATGTGCTCGGCCTCGATGTGACCGATGGCAACGTAGTCCAGGAAGAACAGCGGCTCGGCGCCCGAAGCCAGAATATCGTTGACGCACATAGCGACCAGGTCCTGGCCAACCGTCTCGTGACGGTCCATGATCTGGGCGAGCACGAGCTTGGTGCCCACGCCGTCGGTACCGCTAATCAGGATCGGGTCTTCCATATCCTTAAGCGCGGCGGCCGAGAACAGGCCGCCAAAGCCACCGATGCCGCCGATGACCTCGGGGCGATTGGTGTCCTTGACCATCTGCTTAATCGCGTCGACGGCGCGACCGCCCTCGGCGGTGTCGACGCCGGCGTCCTCGTACGTCACATGCTTGCTGTCGCTCATCTGAGCCTTCCTCTCCCACTACCGTGGCGCCGCGCGGGCGCCAAACGGTGCTCATAGTTGCGTTCATTTCGGCGCGCGCCATAACAGCACGCGCCGTCATATCAACAAAACAGCAGGTAAAACCTACCAAAATAAACCTGTCCCCATATGGCAGGTTTTATGCCTCGCCGTGCTCCTCTTCCCAGCTGCGGTCGTCGTATTTCTCGATCACGGCGTCGTCGTCAAAGTGCAGCGGCTTGTCCAGGTTGCGGGGCTTAAAGCCCTCCATAAACTTGTCGCGGCCAAAGCTCTCGGGAATCGCCACGGGATAGCGGCCGGTAAAGCACGCGTCGCAGTAGCCGCCCTTGGGCATGACCTTAAGCAGGCCCTCGACCGAAAGGAAGGCCAGCGAATCGGCGCCGATATACTCGCAAATCTCGTCGACCGTCTTGTTGGCGCTGATAAGCTGCGACTGCACGTCGGTATCGATACCGTAGAAGCACGGCCAGATGACCTCGGGCGAGTTGATGCGGATGTGAATCTCCTTGGCGCCGGCGTTGCGCAGCATCTTGACGAGCTGCACCATGGTGGTGCCGCGCACGATGGAGTCGTCGATGACGACCAGGCGCTTGCCCTCGATGTTGTCGCGCAGCGGGTTGAGCTTCATGCGCACGCCCATGGCGCGCAACTCCTGCGTAGGCTCGATAAACGTACGGCCCACGTAGCGGTTCTTGATAAGGCCCTCGCCAAAGGGAATACCGCTCTCGTGCGAATACCCCTCCGCAGGCGGCAGGCCGGAGTCGGGCACGCCGATGACCAGGTCGGCCTCGACAGGCTCCTCATGTGCCAGCTGACGACCCATGTCGTAACGGCAGGCATAGACGCTCTTGCCGTTCATGATGGAGTCGGGGCGGGCAAAGTAGACCTGCTCAAAGATGCAGTTGGCGGGCTCTTCGGCTGCAGGCACGCCCTGCTCGGATACCAGACCCTCGGCGCTGATGCGCAAGATCTCGCCGGGACGGACGTCACGGACGTACTCGGCACCCACGATGTCGAGTGCGCAGGTCTCGGAAGCAACGACCCAGCCGCCGGCGCGCGTGACACGGACGGCGGAGTCGACCGTCGCGGCGCCGTCCTGCGACGGCAGCTGCGAAACGGCTGCGGCATCGGCCTGGTCCAGACCCTCGTCCACCAGCTTGCCCAGCACGAGCGGGCGAATGCCGTGTGGATCGCGGAATGCGTAGAGCGCCTGCTCGTTGATGAGCGTCATGGCGTAGCCGCCGCGCACGAGCTCCATGGTCTTGCGAATACCCTCGCGCAGGTGGCCCGTACGCTGGGTAAAGTAGCCGATAAGCTTGGTCGCGACCTCGGAATCCGAATTGGAGAGGAACGGCACGCCCAGCTCGATCAGCTGACGGCGCAGCTCGTCGGTGTTGACGAGGGTGCCGTTGTGCGCGAGCGCGATAATGACGCTATTGATGGTAGAGAGGTGCGGCTGAGAGGCTTCCCAGCTCTTGGCGCCGGCAGTGCCGTAGCGCACATGACCCACGGCCAGCTGGCCGGAGAGCGTCGACAGGTCGGCGTTGGAGAACACGCGGTCGAGCAGGCCCAGATCTTTGCGGACCATAACCGTGCCGCCGTCACCCACGGCGATTCCAGCCGATTCCTGGCCACGGTGCTGCAGCGCACGCAGGCCAAAGTACGTCAGTCGAGCCACGTCGCGATCGGGCGCCCATACGCCGAAAATGCCACATTCCTCATGCAGCTGGTCGGAGTCCGGATCATACGTCGACATGGTGTTCACCTGTCCCGCGGCACGCTCGGCCGCGCGGATGGTTTCTTGAGACATGGTATCCCCTCAGAGCCTCGTATTTTTGGCGTTACCCGCCTTATTATACGCACGGCGCGACGTGCTCCCCAGCGCATGAGCAGCGCTTTTTAAAAGCCCACCGAGCTTATAATCCGTTTTGCAGCCAAACATTTTATTGGGCAACCGCCTCGGGGCCGACGATCCCGCATACTTCCGTTACTACGCGTCTCGCCCGCCGTTGGGGCTT
>URZR01000037.1 GCA_900552425.1 uncultured Collinsella sp.
GCCGTGCTGCTCGGCACCCATAAGCGAGCCGGCGCCGCGAATCTCCAGGTCGCGCATGGCGATGCGCATGCCGCTGCCCAAGTCCTGGAACTCGGACAGTGCGGTCAGGCGCGCCGTAGCCTCCTCGGTGAGCGGCAGCTCGCCCGGGAACATAAAGTACGCGTATGCCTGCGTGGCCGAGCGGCCAACACGGCCCTTGAGCTGGTAGAGCTGTGCCAGACCCAGGCGCTGCGAGTCCTCGATGATGAGCGTGTTGGCGGTCGCGTTGTCGATGCCGCTCTCCACGATGGTCGTGGCGATGAGCACATCGATCTTTTTGGTCGCGAACTCGATCATCACGTCCTCGACCTCGCGCGGGCTCATCTTGCCGTGCGCCACGCCCACGCGCGCCTCGGGCGCGGCCTCGTGCACGCGTGCCACAGCGTCATCGATGGTCTTGACGCGGTTGGACACGTAGTACACCTGTCCGCCGCGACCCACCTCCAGGCGAATCGCCGCGCTCACCACGTCGGGGTCGTACTCCCCCACGTGCACGATCACGGGGCGGCGCCCAGTCGGCGGCGTGGTAATCAGGCTCATATCGCGCACGCCGCTCGTGGCCATCTGCATGGTACGCGGGATGGGCGTGGCCGAAAGCGTGAGCACGTCGATCTGCTCGCGCAGGTTCTTGAGCTGCTCCTTGTGCTGCACGCCAAAGCGCTGCTCCTCGTCGATGATCACCAGGCCCAGGTTCCTGGGGTTCACATCGGCCGAAAGCAGGCGATGCGTGCCGATGAGCACATCAATCGTGCCCTCGGCAAACGCCTTGAGTGCGCGCTTTTGCTGCGCCGGCGTGCGAAAGCGGCTGAGCACCTCGACCTCAAGGCCAAACGGGGCAAAGCGTTCAAAGAACGTCTCGTAGTGCTGCTGGGCCAGAATGGTCGTGGGGCAGAGCACCATGACCTGGCGACCGGAGTCCACGCACTTAAACGCCGCGCGCAGGGCGACCTCGGTCTTGCCAAAGCCCACGTCTCCGCACAGCAGGCGGTCCATGGGCTTGGGCGCCTCCATATCGGCCTTAATATCGGCGATGGCCTCCAGCTGATCGCGCGTCTCGTCGTAGGGGAAGCTCTGCTCCATCTCGATCTGCTCGGGCGTGTCGGGCGGGCAAGCGATACCGGTAATCGAAGAGCGGCGCGTATACAGATCGACCAGGTCAAACGCCAGCTTTTTGGCGTTCTTGCGCGCCTTGTTGGTGGCACGCGTCCAGTCGGCGGTGTTGAGCCTGGTCAGGCGCGGCTTGTCACCGTCGGGACCAACGTAGCGCGTAATGCGGTCAACCTGCTCCAGCGGCACGTAGAGCTTGTCGCCGTCGGCATATTCCAGCAAAAAGTAGTCGCGCTCCTTGCCGCCCACTTCCTGGCGCGCGATCTCGCTAAAGAGCGCGATGCCGTGAGTGGCGTGCACCACGTAGTCGCCCGGCTTAAACGGGAACGTGATCTGCGTAATGTCCACCTTGCGGCGGCTGCGCGCGCGGTTGGCGTCCATGCGGGCGTTGAGGTCGGCGATTGAGAACACGGCCAGGTTGGCATCGGGCACCACCACGCCCTGCGGCAAGGCGGCATCGACAAAGGTCACGCGTCCGCGCGAGATGGTGGGCACGGCGGCGCCGGCGGCAGCCTGGGCGGCACCCGCCTCGAGCGAGCGGGCGTTGAGCGCGTCGGCCTTGCGTTCGCGAATTGCAGCATGAGCATCCTGGCGGACAGCACGATCGGCAGAATCCGCCGCCGCCACGCGCACACGGTCGCCAATAGCGCCCGCGTTTTCGGGCGCGGCCGTCAGCGACTCCTCAAAGGTAATACCCTCATCGCCAAAGGTGAGCTCCATCGACTCGCGCGCACCGCGGTCGGGGATGGCAAACACGCAGGCATAGCGCTTGCCCACGACCTCCTGGATGCGCGTCATAAAGCGATTGTCCGAGCCCGCGATGGCCGGCTGCTCAATCTTGAGCTCTGCCGTCACCGCACCGCCGGCACGAATCAAGCTCACGTAGTTAAGGCGCTGCTGGGCACCAAAGTCGAGTTGCTGGGCACGCACGTACAGGCCGTCCAGACGGTCGACCCCCGCCTCGCCGGCACGCGCCTCGATATCCTCGTAGGCGCGCAGGCAGTCGTCGAACAGCGAGCGCGGCTCGGACAGCACCACGAGCGCCTTGCCGCTCACATGCGACAGCGGGCTCACGGTCTGGCCGTACATCACCGGCAAAAAGCGGTCGAGCTCGGGCGTGACGATGCGTGCATCCACCATCTCGAGCAGCGCCGCCAACTTGCTGTCGTCCTGGCTGGCGCGGTAGAGCGCCACGTGCATGTTGTGAACGGCCTCGTCGGTGAGCGCCAGCTCGCGGCAGGGGAAGATTTCGATGCTGTCCTCGTTGCCGATGGTCTGCCCCGTGGAACTCACCATGCGGCGGATGCGATCAATCTCGTCGCCAAAGAACTCAATGCGCACGGGTGCCTTCTCCTGCGCGGGGAACACCTCGACGGTATCACCGTGCACGCGGAACAGGCCGGGCGCGTCGGCGGCACCGGCATTGGTATAGCCCATGCCCACCAGGCGCTGCGGCACCTCATCGAAGGGAATCTCCTCGCCCACCGCAAAGGTTGTCGACTCCCAGTAGCGGCTCTCGACTGGCGGCACGCAACGCAGCAACGCGCGGGCCGAGGCGACCATGATGCAGTTGTCGCCGCGCACGATGCGTCCCAGGGCCTCGCAGCGCTGCGCCACCACGGCATCGTCGGGCACCTGCTCGCGCCACGGATAGTCCTTGCGCTCGGGAAAGCGGCACACGCGCGCCAGCCCCACATAGGCGGCAAGGCTGCGCGCAGCGCGATCGGCCGCATCCTCGCCGCTCACGATGTAGACCGTGGGGCGCGGACGACGCGCAAACTGGGCGGCCGCCATGAGCGTTCGGCCCGACTGAGACACGGCCAGCGTCACGTCCTTGCCAGCATCGAGCCCGGCCTCAACGGTCTGCAGCGCCTCGGCAGTGTAGAGCTGCGCGGCTATACGGTGAATGAGCATGCTGTTCCTCCGGCATTGCAACGCCAAAAGCCCGCCGAGGCAAGCTCGGCGGGTCGTTCGTCAAATTCGTTGCCTGTCATGGTAACGCATGGAGAGAACTCCAGCCCAAGCGTACGCCCAGCCCCGCAAAAAACGCCAGACGGACGAGCCGCCTGGCGTTATCAGAGTGAGCTATACGCCGAGTCTAATCATAGACGCCCATTTTAAGCAGTGTGAAGGTCGGGGCGCCGTCACCCTTCGCGACGCGGACCGTGCAAGTCTCAGTACGGCCCCTGGATGCGTCCGCTTGAATTGCGGCGATGAACTGGTTCTCTGGCAGGCCGTAGGTGCTCTCGGGGATGTCGGAAGGAAGTAACATGCCGCCAGCACTGTAGACCTCATAGGTGAGCTCGTAGATGTTGTCGCCAAGGTCAGTCGCGTCCGTAACGATGGCACACGGTGGGTTGTAATTTCCCTGGCCATATTCCTGTTTCAGATACAAGTACCCACCATGCGCTTCGGCCGAATCAGGAATCGCCTGCCCCTCCGGCGTTCTGTCATAAGTCATATCGGCATCGGAAAGCGTCAGACCCGTCAAGCGGTTGAGTTCCCTATTGACCACATCAGTCGCTATACGCTGGAGATTACCGATGTCATAGTCACCTTTCTCGATTCGATACGGCGCGTTGTCAATAAAATGGCACCAGATAAACTTGACCAGCTTGTATTTCTCGTCATCAGAAAGTCCGTCAGTCGAATCGAAAGCACCTGTCTGATACCAGTCCCGATCGAAGTGTTCCTCCGTAAAGTTCGACAGGAACAGGTTCGCCGCGGCATAAGTTGCCTGGTCGTTGAGGTCGACTTTTACGCTGCTGCCCGTCTGCTCGGGCTCATCCGCCTCGTCCTCGTCGGCGGCAGGCTTCTCCTTGGCGCTTCCCTTGTCCTTGTGCTCTGCCGAACCCTCGTCGGACCCAAGTACCGTAATCCGCGATGAATTGCCCTGCCCAAGCGGACCCAGCACGCCGGTCAGTGCCAGTGCAGCGCCAGCGGCAACCAGCACGCCCGCTACACATATGCCGATAATCACCGCCCGCTTATGCGATTTCTTTTGCACGGAAGGCATCCCTGCCGCCGGCATCGGCGCGGGCTCAGCAGGCGCGGCCGCCGGAGAAGCAACACCCATGCGCGCCCCGCAGTTCGTGCAAAAATCGGCTCCGTCGGGCATCTCGGAGCCACACTTGGTGCAAAACATATTCGGGTATCCCCTCACAACAAACAGCATCTGTCGCCATCATATTGAGCCTTCGCGGCCCAAATGTGTTGCGCAACATTGGCCACAGCCTTCGGACGCTGGCAAAACGTGCCGGCCCCTACCCCGTCACGCGCACGCTGGGGCAAAGGTCTGCCAGCGGGCACTCGTCGCACTTGGGCTTGCGGGCGTCGCGCAAACTGCACGGCTGCCATCAGCATCCGGTCCGCTCACCCAAAACGCGCATGCCCAACGCCCTCTGCACAAAACAGCCTGAACGGACAGCATCAATTATCAGCTGCCACCTGTGCTACTTTGTAATTATGGCAATTCCTACTTTATAGTTGTGGTAACTTCTAGTTAGCAATTATGGTTATTTTGCCTTGGCAATGTGGCAAATCCCGAAGACCTGCCACGAAACCCGGCGGATACCGACAAACTCGTCACGAAGCTTTCGAACCAAAAGCATGCCTGCGAGCATGCGATGCAAGACACGAAGGGCATTAAAAATGATTGAGCGAACCATGGCCCATAAGCTACGCGACATGTCAGAATGGTTCCCCGTCGTCTCGCTTACGGGGCCACGCCAAAGCGGCAAGTCGACTCTCATCAAGGCCGTCTTTCCTGAATATGAATATCTCAACCTCGAGAACCCGGAAGTCCGTCGCGCCGCACTCGATGACCCCGTCGGCTTTATCAGCAGGCGCCCCGATCATCTAATCATCGACGAAGCCCAATATGCACCGGAGCTGTTCAGCATGATTCAGGTCGCCTCCGACGAGCGCGGAAGGGCCGGCCAGTATGTATTGTCCGGCTCGCAAAACTTTTTGCTCATGCACAACATCCAGCAATCGCTTGCCGGGCGCGTCGGCATGCTCAAGCTCTTACCTCTCTCCTACCAGGAGCTCAGCGATACGCAAATCTCGCTTGACACCTACCTGATTCGCGGGGGATACCCGCGCATATATGATGCGGGCATCCCCATCGACATGTTCTACCAAAATTACCTTATGACCTATGTGGAACGCGACGCGGGCGGCCTTCTCGACGTGCGCAACCTGAGCTCCTTTAGAAAAATGATCGGGCTGTGCGCGGCTTGCGTGGGAGGGCTGCTCAACCTATCAAGACTCGCCGCTGATGTGGGAGTCGCCACGGCGACGATCGGCTCGTGGCTTTCGATCCTGCAGTCAAGCTATTTGGTGTTCCTACTTCAGCCATATGCTGGAAACATGCGCAAGCGGCTTACCAAAGCGCCAAAACTGTACTTCTACGACACGGGGCTACTTTGCCATCTGCTTGGAATTCACGACGAGCGCAGCCTCATGAACCACCCCCTAAGCGGGGAAATATTCGAAAACCTCGTTGTCTCAGAACGCCAGAAGGCATATCTCAACAGAGGCATCGAGCCCACGCTTGTCTTTTATCGCGACGACAGCAAACGAGAGATCGACCTTATCGATCTAACAGAGCCGGCTCGCCCTCAGGCGTTCGAAATCAAATCGGGCGCTACCTATCGCGACTCATTCGCTCGACACCTACGCTCCGTTGGTTCCGAACTTGGCATTCCCGCAAAGGACCGAGCCGTCGTATATCACGGCTCCGAGAGCTACGATACCGAGGGCGCATCGGTTGTGCCGGCAGAAGAGCTCTTGCTTCGGGAGCCGTAGCGAGCGTCGCGGGAACCGGCCACGCCTTGATTTGTGCAGCTTGGAGGCACGCAAGGGCGGAGGCGTCACGCCCTTGCAGTCTAGCTCACCCGTACGCTGGGGCAAAGGTCTGCCAGCGGGCACTCGTCGCACTTGGGCTTACGGGCATCGCAAATCTCGCGACCAAAGGTGATCCATTGGTGGTTGACCGACTCCCAATACTCGTGTGGCAAAATCTTGAGCAGACCTTGCTCGGTCTTGAGCGGCTCCTTGGCATGCGTCTTGGGGCTCAGCATCAGGCGGTGCGCGATGCGGTTGACGTGCGTATCCACCGCGATGCCTTCCACGATGCCAAACCCAACGTTGAGTACGATGTTCGCCGTCTTGCGCCCCACGCCCGGCAGCTTTACAAGCTCCTTCATGTCGGCCGGCACCTCGCCGCCGTAGTCGGCAACAATCATCTGCGCAGCCTCCACAGCATGCTTGGCCTTACTCTTATAAAAGCCGAGTGACTTAATGGTGTCCGCCACGTCGGTCACACTTGCCCCCGCCATGGCCTCGGGCGTGGGCCACTGGGCAAACAGTTGGGGCGTCACCTTGTTGACCTGCGCGTCGGTCGTCTGAGCCGAGAGCAGTACCGCAATGAGCAGCCTAAAGGGATTCTCGTGGTCCAAAAAGCACTCGACCGGTCCATAGCGGCGGTTGAGGCGCTCGCACACCTCAACGGCGCGTTCGCGTTTGGCGGCATTGGTCTCGCGTGGCATAACGACTCCTCGGCTCAGCGGCACAACAAAACTACGGGCACGATTGTCCCACGTATGGGGTCGTTACGCCTCCAAAAATGCGCCGGTCTGACGGCTCCACAGGCTTGCGTATTCGCCGCCCGCCTCGACGAGCTGCGCATGCGTGCCATCCTCGACGATCTCGCCATCCGCCAGCACCACGATGCGGTCGAGCGAGGCCACGGTGGACAGGCGATGCGCCACCACAATGGAGGTGCGGCCGCGCATCAGGTTCTCGAGCGCCTCCTGCACCAGCGCCTCAGACTCGCTATCGAGGGCAGACGTCGCCTCGTCGAGCACCAGAATCGGTGCGTCGGTGAGGATGGCACGGGCGATGGCCACACGCTGGCGCTGGCCGCCCGAAAGCTTGACGCCGCGCTCGCCCACCATGGTGTCAAAGCCATGGGGCAGGCGGTCGATAAACTCCAGGGCATTGGCCAGGCGCGCCGCCTCACGAATTTGCTCGTCGGTGGCGTCGGGGCGGCCGTAGGCGATATTCTCGCGAATGGAGCGGTGAAACAGCAGCGCCTCCTGTGGCACGTAGGCAACCTGACGACGCAGGCTCTGCTGCGTGCAGCGCGAGACGTCCTGGCCGTCCACGAGCACGCGGCCGCCCTGCACGTCGTCCAGGCGCAGCAACAGCTTGGTGAGCGTCGTCTTGCCCGAGCCCGATTTACCCACCAGGCCCACGCGCTGGCCCGCCGGCACATGGAGCGTCAGGTCGTCGAACACGCTATCGCCCGCCGCGGCGTCACGGTATGCAAAGCTCAAGTGCTCAAAATCAATCGCGCCCTCGCCCACCTTGAGCTCGGGAGCATACTCGTCGTCTGCCACCAGGCGCGGCTCGTCCAGCACGCGCGTCATCTCGGCGGCGTCGCCCAGCGCACGGTTGATGCGCTGCATCATGGAGCTCACGTAGTTCAGGCGCATGGTGAGGTTATAGGTGTAGGTAAAGATCATGACGAGCGAGCCGGCCGAGATGCCAAACCACGCGTTACCGCCCGCCACAAACACGCTCACCACCGCCATGGTGATGACGATGAGGCCCGAAGTCGTAAAGTTGCGCTGCATCATGGCGTGCATCGAGACCGTCTCGGCATCGCGTGCGGCACGGTCGGCGGCATCGAACAGATCGCGTTCAAAGTCCTCTCGCCCGCAGGTCTTGACGGCCAAGATGTTCGTTACCGCATCGGACAGCACACCCGAGAGCTTATTCTGCGCGGCGGACGTCGCGGCCGAAAGTGGCATGATGCGCTTGTACATAAGCCAGACAAACGCAATGTAGACGACCATGATGCCCACCAGGATCACGGTAAATGTGGGCACCACCGGAGCGAGTGCGGCCACGGTGCAGATGACCGAGGTGATGGTGGGGATGAGCGAATACACCGTCACGTCGACCAAGCCCGTATAGCCGCTCATAAAACGGCTTGTCTGGCTCACAAGCGATCCGCCAAAGCGGCTGGTATGGAATGTCATGGATTGGTTGGAGAGCGTGTCGAAGCACAGACGCGCCAGGTGATAGTTGCCCGCAATCTCGAGCTTGTAGACGGTGTAGTCCTGCAGCTTGGAGAGGATTTGACCCACCAGGTTAACGAGCACGAGCGCCAGGATATAGGGGCCGAAGACCTCAAACACCTGGTCACCCGCCACGGGACCGGCTTGAATGCGGTCGACAATGAGGGCCATCACATAGGTATTGGCAAACGTCAGCAAAAAGATGTAGCCCGCCGACGAGAGCACCGAGAGAAAGACAATCAGCGGCTGCGTGCGCGTGACACCCCAAAACCGCTGCAACGTGCGGCGCACGGTGGAGCGGCTG
The DNA here is from genome assembly GCA_900552425.1 of uncultured Collinsella sp. Classification (GTDB taxonomy): domain Bacteria; phylum Actinomycetota; class Coriobacteriia; order Coriobacteriales; family Coriobacteriaceae; genus Collinsella. Next base: position 8,539 of record URZR01000037.1, read on the forward strand.
AGCGGGCTGGTGCTTCTCTGAGACATGGGCTTCCTTTCGCATCTGATAGGGCGAAACGCCATTGTTGCACATTGAAGCGCACTTCAGGCAAGCGCGATGCGAAAAGCGCCCGCGCCGTGCTTGCGCAGGCGCCCCGCCGTCAGATGCAGCTAGTCCTCGTCTTTTTGGTCTGCGGGCAGGTCTGCGGACTCCAAGCCCAAAATCGCGTCGGCCTCCCGCGCGTCTTCCAGCGCGTCGATGTCCTTGAGTTTGCGCTCCATGACGTTGGTGCGCGTGGTAATGATGCCCTCGACCGTTTTGCCCGCGGTCTCGATCTGCTGCTGGGCGCGGCGCAGCGCCGCCTGATAACGCGGCAGCTCGGCCTTGACGGCGGAGAGCACGCGCAGTACGTCGTCGGTACGTTTTTGCAGCCTAAACGTCTGGTAGCTCATCTGCAGGCTGTTGAGAATGGCGGCCATGGTGCTGGGGCCGGCAACGTTGACGTGATAGTCGCGGCCCAGGGTCTCAATAAGCCCGGGGCGACTGACGACCTCGGCATACAGGCCCTCAAACGGCACGAACATAATGCCAAAGTTGGTGGTCGCGGGTACGCTCAGGTACCTTTCGCAGATGTCCTTTGCCTCGCGCTTCACCATCATATCGAGCGCCTTGCGCGCAGCGGCAACGGCCTCCGCGTCGCCCGACTCCTGCGCGTCGAGCAGGTGCTCGTACGCGTCGCCCGGAAACTTGGAGTCAATCGGCAACAGCACGGGGTCGCCCTCGTCCACCGGCAGCTTGACGGCAAACTCAACGCGTTCCGAGGCGCCGGGCTTGGTGGCGACGTTTTCCAGATACTGGTCGGGCGTGAGGATGTCCGCCAGGATCGCGCCCAGCTGCACCTCGCCCAAAATGCCACGCGCTTTGACGTTGCCCAGCACGCGCTTAAGGTCGCCCACGCCGGTGGCGATAGATTGCATATCGCCCAGGCCCTTATACACGGCCTCGAGCTGGTCGCTCACCTGCTTAAACGATGCCGACAGGCGATCGTTGAGCGTACGGGAGAGCTTCTCGTCCACCGTCGCACGCATCTGATCGAGCTGCACGTTGTTGTCTTTGCGGATGGCGCCCAACTGGGCATCGACCGTCTCGCGCACCTTGTCCAGGCGGTGCTCGATGCCTTCGCGGTTGGCGCCAAGCTGTTGGGCCGTCTCGCGGCGCAGGTCATCCATACGGTCACCCGCCTGCGAGAACTCGCGCGCAATGGTCAGGTAGCGCTGCTGCTCTACGGCGGCGTCGGTGGTCTGCTGCTGCGCGATGGCATTGGCCGTGCGGCGGGTTTCGGCCAACGCGACGTTCAGGGTGTCGAGCGTGCTGTTGGCCTGCTCGAGCGCTGCCAGCGTTTCCGCGCTACTGTCGCCACGCTCCCGCAACTCGGCACGCAGGCTCTTGAGCTGGAGGGCGCAAGCCACAGCAACCCCCACCGCCACCAAGGCGATCACAACAAGCACAATATCAATAGCAGACATAAACTCCGCCCAACAAACCCAATCGATCATCAATCAAAACCGCGATCAATCTTACCCCGCCACACGCACCGGGCGCCCGACCCCTTCTTGGGTGCCTCTCTCCTCCGCATATTCCATAATGCGGCGCGCCGTCTTCCTGCTCACCTTTGAGTCATTACCGGCCAAGTATGCGTACACGTTTCCCTTATTCAGGTGCAAATCGTGGCAGAGGCCATAGCGCGTTACGCCCGATGCCTCCAGTGCTTTCAGCGTTCTTTTTCTCATCAGGGCATTAACCCTTCTGTCGGCCACTGGCTTTTCTTTCATCCCCCGATACGCACGCCATACGTTGGCATAACGATTAGGGAGCTTGTCCCCGGCGCATAGAGATGCCAGGCTATCCGCTTGACCGTACAGGGAAAAGACGTCTCGGTAGCCCTCTTCCATCCACGAGCCCTCGGATAAGCCCAGAACGTATTCGGCTTTGCCCTGCGCCAAAGCGAGCAAAAACAGAGGCTCCGCCACGCGCGGCGCATCCGTCATTGCCAGCTTAACCAGCTTTCTAAAACTCAGCGACCGCTGCCCGGACAGCTCTCGGCAATAGCCTTTCAAGAATCCCTCAAAAGTCAGATTCAACCACGCACCTCCTTTATGTATTGCCTGTATGCACAGACCATCTCTTGGTAGCTCCGCTCCGAAGGCGACGACGCCAACGCCTCCCCTTCATCGAATATAAGCCGCTCGAGCAGATCCCAATCAAGCCGCTCGGTAAACGCTCGGCTATGGAGGTCGACAATGTCATTCGGGCGATAGGCGTAAAGCTTCATCACCGCCAGATCCTCCAAAGATGGCGTAAAGTACCTGATAAAATGCGCCCCAATCTCCAATGGGATCAATCGATCTTCGTAATTGAATGGCATCTGGTTGCAATATGCCACCGCCATTCCATTCACCCCGGGGTATCGATCCATGATCTCGCGGAGGCACCTGTCCGCCTCAAACACATCAATGTCATGTGTAACCGACCGATTCGTCAGATCGTTTAGTATGAAGGCACTTCCTCCCACCAATACAACGCTCGGCCTATCGCCTCTTGGACCTATTTCCAGCTCCGCTTCTTCGTCAATGTCCAAAAGGGTCTGCTCTAAATCATGCTTATGCATGGCATCTCCTATTATTATTCATCTTCAATAATACTATTTAGTCACACGGCCAGACCGGCAAGATGCAAGGATTCCACTCGTGGCGATAATCCTTGCATCCAAGAAGACCCGCGATGGCGAATGCTAACTCTCCCAGCCGGTGCGGATGGTTGTTATGACATCGCCTAGGCGCTGGCCGAGGGCCGACAGATGCTGGAGCACTTCACTGGGCGAAGCACCGTTGAGAATGCAGGTGAGCGCATACGAGACCAGGAAAATCGCCGCAAGTCCTAACGGAATGAGCACGATCATCGCTAACGTGCGCAGGCGCTGGCCCACGCGGCGACGACGCGCACGACGCTTGTCGAACGCGAGCTCCTGCGCATATGAATCTTGCTGTACGGAATAGGCCTCTGGTGCCGATTCGCACCCGGGCACAGCTGCAGGTACAGCAGCGGGCACGACATTTTGCGCAAAGGGCTGGACTGCCGCCCCTTGCATTTGTATCTCCATGAGTCGTTGCTGCTGACGCAGCATGCGCTCAGCTTGTTGCTGCGGAGTCTCAAGAAACAGATCCATGCTGGCCTCCAAAATCGGAGCATTCGACGCTTACGACCAGCATCCCGCACCGCCATGACCGCGACAACGCAATCGCCGGCAATAGCCACAAAGTTTCTTTTGCTCAAAAGCTGTCGAAAAGCTCAACAACTCCCCTACCAGCACTTTCTCTGAGCTTTTTTCGCCAACAATCTTTTGGCCTTCCGCCCTTACGCCAACTGACCAAAATCTAACCAATAGCTTGACGAAAATTGTGGAGACCGGGACCCCACAAAAACGTGCCGTCCCAAAAAGGGGCGGCACACAACCTTTAATATCAGCTTTTCTGTAGCGAGCACGCAACGACCCGAAGCCGGAGCGCAGGGTGGGAGGCCGGATCGTCTTCCCTCAACG
>URZR01000038.1 GCA_900552425.1 uncultured Collinsella sp.
GAGCCGTCGCAAGACTTGAAGAAGGGGGAGGCCTCGCGGCCTCCCCCTTTTTTGCGTTTTATAGAGAGCTGTAATACAAGAACTCGCCTTCTTTTAGCTTGTCTTACTGTTTGGCTGTATTTTGAGTCCTTCTTTTGTATTTGCGCGATAATAACTCCCATTGGCGTTAGGGAGGACTTGATGTTTACCGTTTTTGTCTTGGGCAATATTGCTTCGGGTAAGTCGACTGCCTGCCGCTATCTCGAATCTCATGGCGCCATGCTTATCGATCTGGACGAGCTTGCCAAATCGCTGTATGTGCCAGGCTCCGATATCGTCAATGCCCTCGCGGAAGAATTTGGCTGGGATATTTTGGACGAGGAGGGAGGCGTTCGCCGTAACATCCTCGCTTCTCGAGCTTTTGTTTCTCCTGATGCGGTCGCGAGGCTCAATAGCATTGTGCACCCCGTTCTCATTGAACAGCTTTCGCTTAGGATTCTCGATCCGGTTTGTTGTACGGTTTCATCTCCCCGTTATCCCTTTGCGGTTGTCGAGGTTTCTGCTCCGACTGGTTTTGAGGATGCATTTGGCTTGGCTGATGAAATTCTGGTCATTAGCGCCCCTTTGTCAGTTCGTCGCGAGCGTGCTATTCAGCGTGGCATGGAGCCATCTGATTTCGATGCCCGTTCTGCTTGCCAGCCCGATGAGTCTGCGCTGTGCAATCTCGCTACAACGGTGATTGATAATGCCGCAGGCGATAATTCGCTCTTTGAGCAGCTTGACTCATGGCTTGCATGCCATGGGTTTATAGACACTGCGAATAAGGAGGATGCCGATGCCTAAGACACGTTTCTTTGCGTGGTATCGCCTTATACCGCTGGCTGCCGTTTTTGCCTTCGGCCTTATCTCATTCGTTTACTCGTGTGCTCCTGCGGCTTTCTTTAAGCCGCTGTATCCCATTGACTACGAGGCGTATGTAAAGCAATCTAGTATTTCGCATAATCTGGATCCGTATCTGGTGTGCGCTGTCATTAAGTCGGAATCGAATTGGGATCCCGAGGCTGAGTCGAATCAGGGTGCTCAGGGATTGATGCAGCTGATGCCCGAGACTGCCCAGGATATGATCGCCAAGGGTCTTGTCGACGGTGGGGGGTATTCGGCCGACAACCTTAACGATCCCGCTACGAACATCGAGTTTGGCTGTGCGTATCTTTCGTATCTTCTAACGTATTTTAACGGGTCGACTGACAGCGCCATTGCCGCCTATAACGCCGGCATGGGCAATGTTGACGGATGGGCGCAGCAGAGCACGTCGCTTCATAATGCAATCACCTTTCCCGAGACGCAGGCGTATCTGATTCGTGTCAATAATGCCTGGGTTCGCTACAAGACCCTCTATCCCGATCGGTTCGTATAGGACTATACCTGCCGCCTGCGTATACTGCAGATATATGAGTTAGGAGTATCCATGGCGGAATTTGAAGTTGAGCGTGTTGGAGGAGAGCTCAAACGTTTTGGCGTTGAGGGCTCTGCGGTGCCGTTTGAGGTCGTGTCTCCATACGAGCCCGCTGGTTCCCAGCCTAAGGCCATTGAGTCGCTTGTGCAGGGCGTGAGGGACGGAGATCGCTATCAGGTTTTGCTGGGCGTGACTGGTTCGGGCAAGACCTTCACGATGGCTAAGACTATTGAGGCCCTGGGGAAGCCGACGCTGGTCATGGCTCCCAATAAAACGCTCGCCGCTCAGCTTGCGAGCGAGCTCAAAGAGTTCTTTCCCAACAACGCTGTGGTCTACTTTGTCTCGTACTACGACTACTATCAGCCCGAGGCGTATGTGCCGCAAAGCGATACATATATCGAGAAAGACTCCTCGATTAACGAAGAGGTCGAGATGCTGCGACATCAGGCGACCGCATCGCTGCTCTCTCGACGCGATGTGATCGTTGTCGCATCGGTCTCGTGTATCTATGGCATTGGCTCTCCTGAGGACTATGCGGGTCTGGCTCCAAACGTCGACAAGAAGGTGCCGCTCGAGCGTGATGACTTTATCCATGCACTTATTGACATTCAATATGATCGCAATGACTATGACCTGGCGCGCGGCACGTTCCGCGTGCGCGGTGATGTCGTCGACGTGTATCCGCCTTATGCCGAGCATCCGTTGCGGTTTGAGTTCTTTGGCGACGAGGTTGAGCTTATTGCCGAGATCGATGAGGTTACCGGTGAGATGCTTCGTGAGTACGAGGCCATCCCCGTATGGCCGGCATCGCACTACGTGACCGAGAAGCCGAAGGTCAAGGCGGCTCTGAAATCAATCAGTGAAGAGTGCGAGAAGCGTGTGGCCGAGCTCAAGGCGACCGACAAGTTGCTCGAGGCACAGCGTCTGCAGCAGCGCACCGACTATGATCTCGAGATGCTCGAGACCATGGGTTTTTGTAACGGTATCGAGAACTACTCGCGTCATCTGGACGGTCGCAAGCCGGGCGAGCCGCCGTTTACCCTGATCGATTACTTCCCTAAGGACATGCTCTGCATCATCGATGAGAGCCATGTGACGGTGCCGCAGATTCGCGGCATGCACGAAGGTGACCGCTCGCGTAAGGTGACGCTGGTGGAACACGGTTTTCGCCTTCCTTCGGCACTCGATAACCGCCCGCTTCGTTTCGATGAGTTTGAGGCAAGGATCCCCCAGTTCATCTACGTTTCGGCCACGCCGGGCGACTACGAGCTGCGGGTGAGCCAGAACGATGTTGAGCAGATTATTCGTCCGACCGGCCTGCTCGATCCCAAGATCGATGTGCGTCCGGTTCGCGGTCAGATTGACGATCTTGAGGACGAGATTCGCGAGCGCGTTGCCCGCAAGGAGCGCGTGCTGGTGACCACGTTGACCAAGCGCATGGCCGAGGACCTGACCGACCATCTGCTTGATGCGGGCATTAAGGTCAATTACATGCATTCTGATACGGCGACAATGGACCGTGTCGAGATCCTGCGAACGCTGCGCGAGGGCAAGATCGATGTTCTCGTTGGCATCAACCTGCTTCGCGAGGGCTTGGATCTTCCCGAGGTCTCACTGGTGGCAATTCTCGATGCCGATAAGGAAGGCTTCTTGCGCAACCGCCGTTCGCTGATTCAGACGATTGGCCGCGCGGCCCGTAACGCCGATGGCGAAGTCATCATGTATGCAGACGTTGTGACCGATTCGATGAAAGAGGCCATCGAGGAGACGCAGCGCCGTCGCGAGATTCAGATGGCATATAACGAAGAGCATGGCATTGTGCCCAAGACGGTGCGCAAGGCCATCAACGACATCTCAAGTTTTATTGCCGAGGCCGAAAAAACCGTGGGTTCCAAGGGACGCTCGAAGGGCGACTCTCTTGGCCATGGCGCATTCTATACGCCCGATGAGTCGGGCGAGGGTGGCGTGCCGGAAACGGTGGCGCCCGAGCAGACACTTGCGGAGCAGTTGGAAGAACTGCCGCATGACGAGCTCGTGCGGATCGTCGAAACCATGGAAGAGGATATGCGTAACGCTTCTGCCGCCATGGACTTTGAGGAGGCGGCGCGCCTGCGCGATGCCGTCGTTCAGATTCGGGCGATGCTCGAGGGTGCGTCTGAGGACGAGACGATCGAGCGCTTACGTTCGCAGGCTCGCAAGGGTTCCACGTTCGCATCGGGCAGAAAACGCCAGGGTGCACGGTTTAAGAAATAGCGAACATGCCCCGAGTTCCCTGCGGAGCTCGGGGCATGCGTCTTTTGCGCGCTGGAATTCGTGCGTTAGAGGTCTGCGATCAGGGCTTCGGCACAACGGATGCCGTCGGTGGCGGCGCTCATGATGCCGCCGGCATATCCAGCTCCCTCACCGCAAGGGTAGAGGCCCGGGGTCGACACGGCATGGCATGTTCGGTCTCGGGTGACGGTGACCGGTGAGCTCGAGCGAGTCTCCACGCCGGTAAGGACAGCATCGGAGCGGTCGTAGCCTCGTAGCTTTTTTCCAAGTAGGGGAAGTCCTAGGCGGAGCGACTCGACGATATGTTGCGGCAGGGCTTCGTCAATTGCCGTCCAGGTCACACCGAGCGGATAGGTGGGCTTTACCTTTCCGGGCGCCTTGCTGGCGCGTCCTGCGAGGAAATCTCCGACGAGCTGTGCCGGTGCGTTCCAGTTGGAACCGCCCAGGCGGTAGGCGGCCGCCTCGCAGGCGCGCTGGAGCTCGATGCCGGCGAGTGGGTCATCGTTGGGAAGGTCCTCGGGTGTGACGTTAACGAGCAGGGCGGCATTTGCGTTGCGTCCGTCGCGGGCATTGAGACTGGCGCCGTTGACGCACAAGTGGCCCTGCTCGGAAGAGGCGGCGACAACCTGCCCGCCGGGACACATGCAAAACGAGAACACGCTGCGGCCGTTGGGAAGATGGGCGACGAGCTTGTAGGGGGCTGCTCCGAGGGCAGGATGTCCCGCCGAGGCTCCGAATTGGGCTCGGTCGATGTCGCGCTGCGGATGCTCGATGCGAACGCCCATGGCAAAGGTCTTTTGTGCGAGGACCACGTTGTGGTCCTTAAGGAGCTCAAAAATATCGCGAGCAGAATGCCCGCAGGCGAGGATGAGGTGCTTTGTCTCGATTGGCTCGCAAGCGGTGTCTTGGGACGATTGGACATCAATACCGGTGATGGCGCCAGACGCGTCGATGCGAATGTCGACGAGCTTCGTTCGATAACGGACGACACCTCCGAGCTGCTCGATGCGCTGGGATATAGCGGTGACGACCGTGGGAAGGATGTCGGAGCCAATGTGCGGCTTGGCATCCCACAGAATATCGCGGGGCGCACCCGCCTCGACGAAGGTTTCGAGGATAAGGCGATGGGCGGGATTTTTGGTTCCCGTATTGAGCTTGCCGTCCGAGAAAGTCCCCGCGCCGCCCAGGCCAAACTGGATATTGCTCTCGGGGTCGAGGATGCGCTCCTTTAGAAAGAGGTCGATCGCCCGCGAGCGGCGAAATGCCGGGTCGCCGCGCTCGATGAGCAAGGGCTTAAGACCTGCTTCGGCGAGCGTAAGCGCAGCGAAAAGGCCGGCGCATCCGGCGCCGACAACGACAGGGCGTTCTTGAGGCGCGTCGGAGGCGGGGGAGGGGAATGAAGGCTCATCGTCTTCTATCGCGCGTACGCGCGAGCGGTCACGCTCGGCAACGCTGTCGACCGCTTCTCGCTCGAGGTGGGGACTAGTCAGCTCAACAAGAAAACTCAGGATAAAATGGACGTCTCGTTTTTTGCGAGCGTCGATTGACTTGCGGTGGAGCTCGATGGACTTGATCTCGGAGTCCTTGCAACGTAGGACGCGCTTGGCGACTCGCTTGCCAACAATGAGACAGGCATTTTCATCGCCGGCTTCATCGAGCGACGCGTTGACTTGGGTGATTTCAATCATCGAGGTCTCCTTAGAGGCAAGAAAGAGGCCGTCCGGTATCCCAGACGGCCCGAATGCGTTTTTGATTATAGACTGCGCGGCTACAGGCTGCTTGCAGCGCGAATGCCCGAGATCCAGGCCCACGCAAGGTTAAAGCCTCCGCAATCGGCGTCGATGTCGAGCGCTTCACCGCAGACGTAAAGCGGGGCGTCGACAACGCTGCGCGCGCGTAGACTGGGTGTCGAGATGCTCTCGACAGATATGCCACCACGCGTGACCTGCGCCGAGCGCTCATCGGTCGTTCCCTCGGCAAACAGCTTAAAGTGCTTGAGAATCGAGACCAGGTGGATGACATCGTTGGAGCCTGGATGGCACTGCTCGAACGCTGTGCAGACGACGTGGGAGAGTTGCGGGGCGAGCATGCCGTCGAGCCAACGGGGATCGCGGGGTGAAAAGCCGCCGAGCAGCTCAATGCGCCGGTTGAGCTGCTCGAGCAATTCGTCTTTAGAGAGGTCGGGGAAAACGTCGAGCAGGATCGTATCGCCGTGCTGGATACGACGAGAGAGGTTGAAGACAGCGACGCCCGAGATACCGAAGGTTCGAAACAGCACTTCACCGTCTTCGTGCCAGAGCTCATTATGATTGCGGGCGAGCGTCAAGCGGGCGCGGACGCGCAGGCCGTCCAACGTCTTGAGTGCCGCCCGATCGCCAACGACCGTTGCCGATACGGGGCAGAGGACGGGGCGTAGCGAAGTGAGGGGGAAGCGAAACATATCGGCGATACCGGTGGGGTTGCCGCCCGTGGCGATAATTACGGCATGTGCCTGCAGGGCCTCGTTCTTGCGAGGGACATCGGCGAGCGCCTTCCGAAGCGAGCGGAGCTCCGATTTTCGGTCGTCGTGCTTTTTTGCCTTGAGCGCCCGCGCTGGACGGTCTATTTGGAGTGCCCAGCCTTCGGAAGCTTTGTGCGCCGAGGCAACGTTGGCTCCGCAGATTAAGGTGATACCTAGGCGGTCGCAAACGCTGAGAAGCGCGTCGCGCACCGATTCGGCACGAAGGGAGCGCGGATACAGCCGGCCCTCCTCGGAGGTCGTCATGATGCCCAGCGAGGAGAAGAAACTGCCGAGCTCTTGCTCAGGCTGGGGACCCATGACGGATTCGACGAATGCGGGGTGGTTGTACCGCTGGAAATCAATTGATTCGTTGGAAAGGTTGCAGCGGCCGTTGCCGGTCGCAAGGAGTTTAAGGCCACAGGCAACATCGCGCTCAACGATGCAGGCGCTTTTGCCTGCGCGTGCGGCAGTAATGGCGGCGGCGAGACCCGAGGCCCCGCCGCCGATTACCAAGACGTCATAGGAGGCGTTTGTGTTCACTTAGGCCTCGGCGGTCTCGTGCGGGGCAATGGCCTCGACGGCAGAGACGGCCTTGGGCAGCATGCCATCGGGCAGCGCGGTCTCGACTTCACCCTTATCGCAGGCCTCGGCGAGTGCCGGATTGATGGGAAGCTGCCCTAGGATCTCGAGGTTGTAACGCTCGGCGACCTCGGGGAGCTTGCTCTTGCCAAAGACTTCGATCTTCTTGCCGCAATCGGGGCACTCGATATAGCTCATATTTTCGACGATTCCCAGAATGGGGACGTTCATCTTCTCGGCCATGTTGACCGCCTTGGCGACGATCATCGAGACCAGATCCTGCGGGCTCGTGACGATGACGATGCCGTCGACGGGCAGCGACTGGAAGACGGTGAGCGCGACGTCGCCTGTTCCCGGAGGCATGTCGACCAGCAGGTAGTCGATGGGACCCCACGAGGTCTCGCTCCAGAACTGCCTAATGGCGCCTGCGATGACCGGACCGCGCCAAAGGACGGGGTCGGTCTCGTTTTGGAGCAGCAGGTTGGAGCTCATGACCTTGACGCCGTGCTCGGAGATTTCGGGCAGCATAAGGTTGCCAAGGGCATGGACGTGGCGTCCGCTCATACCGAACATCTTGGGGATAGAGGGACCGGTGATGTCGGCATCGAGGACGCCGACCTTGTGGCCGTGACGGGCAAGCTCGGTGGCGATGGCACCGGTGACAAACGACTTGCCGACACCGCCCTTGCCGGAAAGCACGGCGATGACGCGTTTGACCTCGGACAGCGTGTTCTCCTCAAATTGCGACGGCGACGTTTGTCCGCCGGCGGCCTGTGCGTGCTCGCAACCCATGTGTGACTCCTTTGTAAATGTTGGGGCCGGGGCCCCGTGATGTGACACGAGCGTCATTGTACCCTCGTTTGCGAGCGGGAGTCATTTGCGATGCGTTTGGGCCGAGCGCGCTTACAATACGATGGGCCCAAGCGAATGGGCGGGCTTACTGAACTTTGCTAGCAAACTCGAGGTACTGCATGCGCTGCAGCTTGTCGATCGTCGAGGCGTATGGGCTGTCTTCAGATTCCAAGTCGTAGCGCAGCCCGTCGGCGCCGAGATAGCCGGCGACATTGATGGTGGGCACATCTGACCTTGTTGCAAGCAGAGCCTTTTGATAGTTGGTGAGCGGGGCGCCGATCTTATTAAGGGTAATGGCCGCAATCTCGTTTGCCCCGACGGTATCGTAGACGTTGAGCTCGGTATTGCCGGCGATCTCATAGTTAGCCCAGACGAGATATGTCGACTGATAGATACGGAAAGCGTGGCTTGCCGTATCTTCCTGAGGGTACAGCTCGTCGTTGAGAGTCGTTGCGGCACTCGGCTGATGGTCGCCAAAAAAGACAAGAACAACCGGTCTGCCGATATTGCGGAGCTCGTTGATAAAGTACTCGAGGTCCCGGTCGGATGCGTTGATGCAGGTGAGATAGGTGTTGAGCGCGCTATTGGCACCCTCGCTGGCTCCCTCGACCCAATAGTTTGTCAGCTCTTCGGCGGGAACGGTGCCATAGTCGTAGCCGCCGTGATTTTGCATCGTGACGTCAAAGATGAACTGCGGCGCTTCGTCGGTTCTAAGCAGGTCGAGTATCTTGTCGTAGGTGGCGTAGTCGCATACGCCGGCATGGTAATAGGGCGCACCTTCGAAATCGCCGATTGAAAGAAAGTCTCCAAAGCCCAGCTGCTGATAGATTTTATCTCGATGGTAGTTGACGGGGTTTTGCGGGTGCATAGCGGTAGTGGTATACCCAAGCTCTTTAAGGTCCTTTGCCAGGCTGTTTACGCCATTCATCTGATACAGCTGATAGGGGATCTTGCCTAATCCGACAAAGGCCGTTGTCGCTCCGGTCAAAAATTCGAATTCGGAGTTCGCCGTTCCGCCACCGGCGACCGAAGCGAGCATGGTGCCGCGAACAAGTGTGTCGGGAAGCGAGTTGTAGAATGCGGGGCCGAAGTACCCGGCCGCCTGGAGCTGCTCAAAGCACGAAAGGTCGCTAAAACTCTCGTTCATGACGGCAACAATCGTCGGCTTGATTTCATTGAACTGGGCAACGGCCGCCGCGCGCTGTTCGCTCGAGCCATATGTGCTGTCGTAGACGGCGGCGAGCTCCTGCTCGATGCTCTGTGCCTCATCGGGCGTATAGTCTTCGGGCTTCTCAATGGGCAACTCGTTGACCATTTCGGTGAACGAAGTGATAAAACCCTGAGACGCATACGTGGTGATGGGCTGCCAACGGTCAAATCCAAAATCCAGCGCCTGCTCCAAGTCGATGTTGGAAAAGCCTGAGAGCCCCACAACGGTCACTAGCAGAAAAGCACAGAGGTTAGCGGCGATAGCGGGGAAGACATGGGTGGGCGTACGGAGCTTTCGCGGTCGGATGAGCGAAAGAAGCCCCAGGGAAATCTCCAGCAGGGCGAGAGAGGTTACGATTCCGGCGGTAAAGGTAAACTCGTATCCCTCGCTCACTTCCATTGCGGTGCCAAGGGCCAAGATATCGCTTGGCAGGATGGCTTCGCCTTTAAACGTTATGACGAAGTGCTCGGCAATGCCAAGGACGCAACAGACGACGGGCACGAGGACCATGACGCCTCCATGACGCTGTCCCAGCAAATAAAGGGAGAGCAGAACCGTCGCGAGCAACCCGACGGAAAACCCGAATGAGTTGGCGGGAATGCGATAGAACGTTTCGTTGCAGGCAATTTCGATTGAAACGAACGAGAGCGCTGAAACAGCGGCGATGACAAGGATGTCGCGGCAAATACAGGCAACCGTTCCCGTCGCAAGGTCGGTTTGGTCGATAAGTCCCGAAACCAAGGGCTCGACAAGAAGCATGACGGCGGCAGCACCGAGCGCCGAATAAGAAAGGACCCATAGGGAGCTGCCCTCATTTACGAGCGATTGATTCGTAATCCATGCAGCTACCACGCCGAGCGGGATGAGGAGCGTCGCGCACCAAAAGACGCGGGCAATGGGTGGCTTTTCGTTGCGTTTGATTGAAAAATACACGCGCACGACGACGGCGGCCACGATAAGGACGGCGATGAATATGGGCAGATTGGCCATGTCGCTCGAAGTGATTTCAAGGGGGATATCTTCGGTCATGGACGTTCCTCTGGTACAGCAAATTAAGTTCAGTATTAGATTACTGTAACCTTTCCACGGCATTTCGAGAAACAAAGCGCCCGATACGCAAAGCTAAAGGTCTGCGAATCTTGTATTACGAACATCTGTGCGCGTCGAGTGCGCTAAACTCATCGGCAGTATGATTCGATGCAATAGGAGGCAAGGAGCTTCCATGTCTGATTCCTCTATCGTTATTCGCGGCGCTCGTGAGCACAACCTCCGTGATATCGATGTTTCCATTCCGCGTGACCAACTCGTGGTCATTACCGGTCTTTCTGGCTCGGGCAAGAGTTCGCTGGCATTCGACACTATCTATGCCGAGGGCCAGCGTCGATATGTCGAGAGCCTTTCGAGTTATGCGCGCCAGTTCTTGGGCCAGATGGACAAACCCGACTTGGATTCAATCGACGGCCTTTCGCCGGCGGTGTCGATCGACCAAAAGACGACATCTAAAAACCCTCGCTCGACGGTTGGCACCGTAACCGAGATTTATGACTATCTGCGCCTGCTGTTCGCCCGTGTGGGCACCCCGCACTGTCCCGAATGCGGCCGTGTCATTGAGCGCCAAACCACCGACCAGGTCGCCGATAAGGTCCTGGCGGCGGGAGAGGGTCGTCGTGCGTTTGTGCTGGCACCGGTGGTGCGCGGGCGAAAAGGCGAGTACACCAAACTGTTTGAGGACCTTCGCGCCGAGGGCTTTAGCCGCGTGCGTGTCGACGGTGAAGTGCGCTCGCTCGACGATCCGATCGATCTGGACAAGAAGTTCAAGCACGATATCGAGGTCGTGGTCGATCGCATCGTGATCCGTGAGAACTCTCTGGGCCGTATCGCCGAGTCTGTTGAGCAGGCGACTGCGCTGGCGCACGGCAATGTGAACGTATACTTGCTGCCCGACCGCGACGCTCCCGAGGGGACCGAAGGCGAGTTGCTGGAGTATTCGCTGGCGTTAGCGTGCCCGGAGCATGGACACTCCATCGATGACTTGCAGCCGCGTGACTTCTCGTTCAACGCGCCCTATGGCGCGTGCCCCGAGTGCGATGGCCTGGGCTTTAAGAAGACGGTCGACGCCGAGGCCCTAATCGAAGACCCCTCGAAGTCGATCGCCGACGGGGTCTTTGGCAGCCTGTTTGGCAACTCTAACTACTATCCGCAGATTTTCGCTGCGGTTTGTAAGCACTTCAAGGTGAGCGTCGATACGCCGTGGGAGGATCTGCCTCCGCGGGTGCGTCGCGCGTTTTTAGACGGCATGGGCGACCAGAAGATTTCGGTCGACTATCAAAAGCTCGATGGGCGCCGTAGCCAGTGGGACACCAAGTTCTCGGGCGTGCGCAATATCCTGTACGAGCGCTATACCGAGACGACGAATGAGAACACCAAGGCGCGCTTGGAGAAGTACATCCGCGAGGAGCCGTGCTCGAGTTGCCATGGTGCTCGTCTGCGCCCCGAGATGCTCGCCGTTACCGTAGGCGGTAAGTCCATTTACGAGGTCTGCTGTCTATCGTGCCGCGAGTCGCTCGAGTTTTTTGAGGGCTTGGAGCTTACCGAGCGCCAACAATATATCGGCGGGCGCATCGTTAAGGAAATCCTGGAGCGCCTGCGCTTTCTGGTCGATGTCGGACTCGACTATCTGACCCTCGACCGTGCCTCGGCGACGCTTTCCGGAGGCGAGGCCCAGCGCATTCGCCTGGCAACGCAGATCGGCGCCGGCCTCATGGGTGTGCTGTACATTTTGGACGAGCCGTCGATCGGCCTCCATCAGCGCGATAACGAGCGCCTGATCAAGACGCTTGAGCGCCTACGCGATATCGGCAATACCGTCATCGTCGTCGAGCATGATGAGGATACGATTCGTGCTGCCGATTATGTGATCGACATGGGCCCCGGCGCGGGCGTGAACGGCGGATACATGGTCGCCGCGGGAACGCCTGCCGATATCATGGCGTGCCCCGATTCGATGACGGGTGCCTACCTGACCGGCAAGCGAATGATTCGGGTTCCCGATGAACGCCGCAAGCCCGGTCGTGGCTGCCTTAAGATCACGGGCGCCCGCGCCAACAACCTCAAAAACGTTACCGCCAAGATCGAGTTTGGTACGCTTACGGTTGTTACCGGCGTGTCGGGATCGGGCAAGAGCTCCCTGGTTACCGACACCATTGCGCCTGCGCTTACGAATGCCATTCACCGTTCGACGCGTCCTGTGGGCCCGTACAAAAAGCT
>URZR01000039.1 GCA_900552425.1 uncultured Collinsella sp.
TGAGCGTCTCGACGATGTGCGCCGACGTTTCCAGCCTGGCCCCGTAACGGCCGCGCTTAAAGCCTTTTGCAAAACGCGTTCCTGATGCCCCTTTTATAAGTTGCGGTGGAATAGTTCCTGTTTGCGGCAGAATAGGGGCCAAACAGGAACTATTTCACCGCAACTGATGAGGGGGAGCTGGAGATGCTGACGATTGGGTGTCATCTTTCGACGACGAAGGGCTATCGGGCGATGGGGGAGACGGCGCTATCCATTGGCGCCAATACCTTTGCATTCTTTACGCGTAACCCGCGCGGCGGCAAGGCGAAAGATCTTGACATGGATGACGTTACGGCCCTGCGCGAGCTTATGGAGCAAAATGACTTTGGCCCGCTCGTGGCTCATGCCCCGTATACCTATAACCCCTGCTCGGCCAAAGAGCGGGCGCGCGAGTTTGCCCTGGAGGCAATGGCCGAGGATTTGCAGCGTCTGGAAGCACTGCCCGGCAACTACTACAACTTCCACCCCGGCGCGCATGTGGGGCAGGGGACTGATGCTGGCATTCAGATGATCGTCGACACCCTGTGCCATGTGATGTTTGAGGGCCAGCAGACGACGGTGCTGCTCGAGACCATGGCCGGCAAGGGCACCGAGGTGGGCCGCAGCTTTGAGGAACTGGCGCTCATTATCGAGGGTGCTGCTGCCAGGCGTCCAGAGCTATCGGACAAGCTGGGCGTGTGTCTGGACACCTGCCATGTGAGCGATGCCGGCTACGACATCATCCATGATCTGGACGGCGTACTCGACGAGTTCGACCGCGTGGTGGGTATCGACCGCTTGCGTGCCGTACACATCAACGATTCGAAGAACCCCTGTGGCGCCCATAAGGACCGCCACGAATGCATCGGTAAAGGCTACCTGGGTAGTGAAGAGTTTGGCGGCGGTATGCAGGTTATGCAGAATATTGTATCGAATGGCCGCTTGCGCGCATTGCCATTCATTTTGGAGACACCGAACGAACTTGCAGGTTATGCGGCTGAAATCAAACTGTTAAGGTCATTGCAGCAGTAATGACTGTCATAAAGTGGAGTGTTCCATTCACGTTATGGGTTTGTTTCAATCAGTTTTCTAATTGCAGATTCTTCCAAGCGGGTGCATAATATCCAACAGTTTTTGCAGACCTCTGAATCAAACGGGGTCACCGGAAGGAGACTGATTATGAAGCTCAAGAAGCTTGGCGCATTTGCCGCCACGGGCGCCATGGCACTCGCCCTCGCACTGACGGGCTGCGGCTCGTCCAACGCCACCTCTGGTTTTGATGCCGGTTCCAGCAGCTCTGACGACGCTAAGGTCGAGAAGGTCGACGGCTCCAAGGAGTACGCGCTCGTCAAGGACGGTACGCTGACCGTCGGCACCTCTGCCGAGTACGCTCCGTTTGAGTACAAGGATGACAACGGCGATTATCAGGGCTTTGACCTTGAGCTCATCAAGGCCATCGGTGACAAGCTGGGTTTGGATGTCGAGTACGTCAATAACGACTTCGATACGCTCGTCCCTGGCGTTGCTTCGGGTGCCAAGTACGACGTCGCCATCGCGGCTATCACCGACACGCCCGAGCGTGAGAAGGAAGTCACTTTCTCCGACTCTTACTACATGGACGATCAGGCTATCGTGACCAAGGTCGATAACACCGACATCACGGCCGACAACTACAGCGAGAAGCTCAACAGCGCCGACGCTACCATCATCGTCCAGTCTGGCTCGACCGCCGAGGCCTTTGCCCAGGAGAACTTCCCCAAGGCCAAGATTGTCCCCTACAAGGACGCTACCGAGTGCTTCAGCGCCCTGCAGTCCGATAAGGGCGACGCCGTAGTCACCAACCGCTCCGTTGCCAGCCAGCTGACCGCCGAGCAGTTCAACACCTGCCAGACCATCAAGCAGATCAGCACCGGCGAGGAGTACGCCATCGCCATCAACCAGGGCAACACCAAGCTCAAGGACGACATCAACCAGGCCATCAAGGACCTGACCGAAGACGGTACCGTCGACGCCCTCATGGCTAAGTACAACATCAAGTAAAATAGCTACTTGATTGCGCGCGGGCCCTTTCCGTTTTGCGGAGAGGGCCTTTGCGCTTCTCTTGACGGAGAGTGTTTCCGTCTCGTTTTGCCGGCAACTTAAACGTTAGGAGCCACCTTGTCTCGATTGAACCAAGGAGCTATGGGCCAGAGCTATCCACTGCCCTCGATGCTCCAAAAGCTGGCCTGTGCCCTGGCTGTGGCGCTCGCCCTGGTATGCGTGGGGGCCTGCGTGCCCACGACCGCCCAGGCGCTTGAGACCGCAAAGATTACCGCCCGACCCAACACCGGTTCGGGCAGCACTGTGGTCGGCGGCACCGAGACGCGCATTACCTGGGAGGTTCAGGCCGATGCCGACGAGGAGCTGAGCGGTCTTTCGCTGACGTTTGTCGACGGCACGACGTTTGACACCGATGACACGCGATTGACGATGCTCTCGGGCGAGGACCTCATGGACCGTACGCCCATGAGGTCCACGTGCAAGGCTGACGGCCAGACGCTCAAGATCGACTTTGGCGAGACGGCGCCTGCCGGCGGCTTTTTCCGTGTCGAGGTTTACGGCGTGACGTTTCCCGTCGAGGGCGGCGATGAGGCCTTCAGCGGCACCTATACGCTCGCCGACGGTTCGACCAAGAAGATTTCTAAGATTCCTTCCGTCGAGATTAAGGGCGTGACGGCATTCGATAACTTCCTGGCCGACCTTAAGGAGCAGCCGTGGGTCGAGGCCTGGAACTCCAATATGTTCCTGCGCCTGTTCTTGAACCCGGTCATTTTGGTCCAGAGCCTGCCGATCGTCTTCAAGGGCTTCCTTATG
This sequence comes from uncultured Collinsella sp., assembly GCA_900552425.1. GTDB lineage: Bacteria > Actinomycetota > Coriobacteriia > Coriobacteriales > Coriobacteriaceae > Collinsella. Next base: position 2,872 of record URZR01000039.1, read on the forward strand.
TCGCTCTCGATTGTGCTCGTGGCGTTTCCGCTGGCGATTCCCTTTGGCTTTGCCTTGTCGCTCATGCGCATCTCCAAGTCGCGCATCCTGCGTTGCCTTGCCGGCATCTATGTGAATATCATCCGCGGTACGCCGGCGTTCCTGCAGATCTATATTGCATTTTTTGGCCTGCCGCTTGCCGGCGTCAAGGTGGACGACTACGTCTTGGGCGTTATCGTCATGGCCATGAACTCGTCTGCGTACCTGTGCGAGATTTTTCGTGCCGGTATTCAGTCGATCCCCAAGGGCCAGAACGAGGCCGCGCGCTCGCTGGCCATGAATCCCTTCCAGACACTGCTCTACGTTATGATTCCGCAGACGTTCCGCAATGTCCTGCCTACGCTGACCAGTGAGTTCATCCTGCTTTACAAGGATACGTCGCTGCTCGCGGCCGTGGGCGTGGTCGAGATCGTCATGAACGCCCGCACCATCGTGGCCACGACGGGCTCCATCACGCCGTATGTGGTTGCCGCCCTGTTCTACCTGGTCATCACCCTGCCGCTTGCGCGCTTGGTGAGCGGTCTTGAGGCGAGGCTTCTGGGGACGGCCGAAACCAAGAAGAAGCGTCCCGCCAAGAGCGCTGGACAGGTCGTCGCGACGCCCGCCGATCACATCGCCGGTCTGTAAGGAGGTCCTATCATGAGCGAAACCAATAACTCGAACGAGGTCGTCGTCAGCATCAAGAATCTCCAGAAGGCCTTTGGCGATAACGTGGTCCTGCGCGACATCGACCTTGATGTGCACAAGGGCGAGGTCGTTGTCGTTCTGGGCCCTTCGGGTTCGGGCAAGTCGACGATGCTTCGCTGTATCAATCGTCTAGAGCATCCCACGAGTGGTTCGATTGTCGTCGAGGGCGTGGATGTGTGCGCCAAGGGCGTTGACCTCAATAAGGTGCGTACGCACTTGGGCATGGTGTTTCAGCAGTTCAACCTGTTCCCGCACCTGTCGGTCAAAAAGAACGTCATGCTTGCGCAGCAAAAGGTGCTCAAGCGCAGCAAGGAAGAGGCCGAGAAGATTGCCATCGAGGAGCTGACCAAGGTCGGCCTGGCCGAGCGCATCGACTTTATGCCGAGCCAGCTCTCGGGCGGTCAGCAGCAGCGCGTGGCGATCGCCCGCGCCCTGTCGATGAACCCGCACGTGATGCTCTTTGACGAGGCCACGTCAGCGCTTGACCCCGAGCTTGTCCGCGACGTTCTTGGCGTCATGCGCGACCTGGCACGCGACGGCATGACCATGATCGTCGTGACGCACGAGATGGGCTTCGCCCGCGACGTCGCCGACCGCGTGGTCTTTATGGACGGCGGCGTTATCGTGGAAGAGGGTACGCCGAGCGAGGTCTTCGACCACCCCAAGAGCGAGCGCACTAAGGCGTTCTTGGGCAATATCTCATAGCGGCGCGTCGAGGTTATCGATATAACAAACGGGGACCGGATGTGAATATCCGGTCCCCGTTTTTGTTTGGGCATGAGCGACTGTTGTTGTGCGGTACTCGGCTGTCAGTTGCCTTGCGACTTTCTGACGGCTTCGTTAGGCCAGCTCCGCTCCCAGGGCCTTGCAGGCCGCTTCGCCCTCGTCGTCGGGTGCGTCGTAGCAGATGACGGAATCTACGACGTTGACGCCGGCCTCGTCGGCGTCGGCCTTCCAGTTGTCCATCCACTCGCCCTCGGCCCACGAGTAGGAGCCAAAAAGGACGACCTTCTTATCGCCGAGGGTCTCCTTGACCTCGTCCCACATAGGCTGGAACTCGTCATACTCAAGCTCCTCGGAACCCATGGCGGGGCAGCCGAAGGCAATGGCGTCATAGCCGGCGGCCTTGTCTGCGGAGAAGTCGACGCAGGAGATGACCTCTGCCTCGGCGCCGGCATCGGTTGCGCCCTCGGCAACGAAGTTTGCCATGGCCTCGGTGTTGCCTGTACCACTCCAGTAGACGATTGCGATCTTGCTCATATGTTTTCCTTTCGGTTGTGCGGCGTGCGGCCGCGTTTTGTATGCTCTATCGGGTTGCCTGGACAAGTTGTCCCAGGGTGCAGCCCTGTTGATAGATGTAGGTAAGGTATTGCGTGCATGCGCGATAGGAATCGAAGGTCGTGAGCGCCTGCTCAACGTTTGTGTATACCTTCCATGCGCCAAAGACCTTATAGTTTTCGCCGTGCTGGACGATAAACTGATGGACATCTTCGTAGGGATAGCCCAAAAAATAGCCAATTTCGTGGGGGAACTCGCACGTGCACCCCGTATCGCAGTGCCTATTCCGTGCGAGTGCGCAGACGCTTCCGTCATAGGCGCTTTCTGCGGCATTGCTGCTTGCCAGCGTGATGCGCGCGGCGAGATGCACCAGGGATGCGGGCAGGTTGTGGACATCGTAACCTTCGGCGGCAAGCGCCGTCGTGGCGCGGGGGTCGGAGAGGTATCGCATGAGGTCCGCAGGGCGGTACACATAGATGAGCGCCCCGCAGGGGCGCCAGACCAAAACGCTCATATGGATCCCGAGTGGCTGGAGCTCGCGGTTGCATTGGGCTATGACGGCGAGCAGGCGAGAGCGTCGCTCTTCGATATGGGCGGCGCCGGGTTTTCCGTTTTGGTTGGCGTAAACGCCGGGATAGGTAAAGAGCGAAGCCGGCTTGATACCTGCGAGCGTAGGGGAGCAGTTGCGCACGACAGCCGTTTGGTATGTCGGGATGTCAATGGTTCGAGTCACGATGCTCCTTTCGGGTCCTCAGTTGTTAGCCTAGGAAAACTTATACACGAAAGTAAGCCTTGGTCAACTAAAAAGTTTGAACAGGGAAACTAATTGACTGAACCGACACGAGTTTGGAGTAAGATGGGAACACCCCATGGGGGTATAGATATCAGTATTTGGAGAAAGGGGAACGCATGGAAGATTTGCTTAACCCCGCGAATCTCATCGTGCTGGCCGTCATTGCCGTCGGCATGTTTTTTGGACTGCGTCGCATTGCCGCTTCGACACACGGGAAGAGTTGTTGCAGCGATGGCGTGAGCGGCAAGAAGGCCAAGAAGGTAGTGGTTGCGGATACCGATCCGTCCCACTACCCCTATAGCGATGAGTTGCTTATCGGCGGCATGAGCTGCGACGGCTGCGCTCGGAATGTGACGAATGCCCTCAATACGCTTGATGGCGTGTGGGCTACGGTGACGTATGCGGACCACACGGCACACGTACGCTCGAAGCGCCCGGTTGATCGCGACACACTCGAGACGGCGGTGAGGGACGCGGGCTATTACGTTATGAAAATGTAAGCGTTGCCCTTTCCGGTGGGTACCGGCCTCCTGCCCATCGTGACTATCGGCATCCAAAAATTTGCGCAAAAAATAATCTTTAGATGCGGCAAAAGTGGAGTTTGGTGACGGTTTGCGCGGAATTCGCTACCAATCGAGCATCCATTGGCCCGGCCAAAAAAATTACAGGTATATACTTAGACGGTTATTGCTGTGCTCAGATTGCAATTAACCGTGGACAGAAATGAAGAATGCTAAAACTGGGCTTTAGGACAGGGGAGGCTATGGCCTTATGAGACGAGTGGGAACACTTGGCTTGGTGGCAGCGCTTGCCGCTATCTTGGTATCGCCGCTGCCGGCGCACGCCGAAGACGCTTCGAGTGCCGTTACCTACAATGCGGGAAATGGGTATTCCTTTGAGAAGCTCTCGCATCCTACGGTAGGAACGTCGCAGCCGGATGGCATCGTCGACTACCAGGGTGACGGTGTCGTTGCCGTTCCGGGCGCCGACGGTAATACTGCCAACAACGAAGGCGATCGCGGCCAGAGCTACACGTGGGCGGCTGCGAGCTATGGTGACTGGCTTTATGTGGGCACCTGCTATGCGGCGATGGGCAACACGCTTACGCTCATGAACGGCACGCTGGGCGATTCCTTTGATGCCGAGACCATGCGTCTGACGCTGGAGGCCATGTTTAACGGCACGTTCTTCTACGGACAGCAGAAGGAGGACGGCACGGCCGACAAGGACAGCGGCGGCATCTTGGTCAAGATCAATACCAAGACCGGTGAGACCAAGCTGCTGCTCTCTGAATCGCTCAACGGCGTCGCTCCTTTGTTCCGCAATGCCGTGAGCTATAAGGGCAAACTCTATTTCTGCGGCAGCGTTAGGACCAATGGCGGCAAAAGCGGTCTGCCTGCTGTATATGAGATCGATCCTAAGACGGATGAGTACAAGGTCGTCTATCAGGGTCTTTCGAGCATGCAGGATTACGGCGCTGCCTACAAGCAGGGCATCTCAACCGGTATCCGCGGTATGTGCGTCCATGATGGCCAGCTCGTCATCAGCAACGTGGGTAAAGACGCGGCCGGTAAGTTTGTGTCGACAATCCTGACGTCGTCTGACCCCTCGAAGGGCCAGGAGAGCTTCACCGAGATTGCCAACTCGGATACGCTGTTTAACTATCCGGCGATTCGCTATCAGGACAGCATCTACGGCGGCGCCATTTGGGATATGGTCTCGTACAATGGCCATCTCTATGCGACCATCTGCACCGGTACGCCCGAGAATGCCCCCGATGATAATTCCATGCAGTCGTTTGCCATGGTCCGTGGCGACAAGAACGCCGACGGCAGCTATTCGTGGACTCCGATTGTCGGTGACCAGGAGGCGGACGGTGCAAAGTATTGCTTTGGCATCGATCCTGCCCGCACCCGTTCTGGTGCTGCCAACCTCATCGTCTACAACGACTACCTCTATATCGGTGAATATAACGACGAGGAGATCGCCCTCGAGCGCATTCTCTTTAATAAGTCCAATTCTGACGAGAGCGGCAAGAGCAGCATGGGCGGCGTTGACTGCTCGTTTGTGAATGCCAATCTTGAGCAGTCGGTCAACATCTATCGCATGGACAAGGACGAGAACATGGAGCTCGTCGTTGGCGATCGCACCGACATGTTCCCCGAGGGCGGTATTTCCGGCCTGACTTCGGGCTTTGGCCGAAACGAAAACCAGTACATTTGGCGCATGCAGAAGTTCGACGGCAAACTGTATATCGGTACCTTCGATACCGCGAGCCTGCTTGAGCCGATCGGCCAGTTCTCTAATGGCGACATTATCGATATGACGCCCGAGGAGTGGGCCTCTCAGGTTCAGCGCCTTAGGGACCTGCTCAATCACCTGCTCGACAAGAAATCGCCTGACGACCCCATCGTTCCCGTGAACACGCTTGCGGACGATGATTCAAACGAGGCCGCCGAGGTCGATGACGAGAAGGCTGGGGCCGTCGAGTTCGACGACGAGAAGACCGAGATTGCTAAGGGCTTTGGCGACCTGGGCGATGCGCTGGAGGATGCCACGGGCGATCTTTGCGATCAGGCCGCGACGATGTCCGCGGACGTTGAGGACGACGCCGCTTATGTCCAGAAGATCGATAGCGAGATTGCGTACTTCAAGTCCTTTGCCGATCAGTATCAGGACATGCTCGATAGCTATGAGAGCCTGAAGCAGCAGTACGAGGATGCCTATGGCGCCGAGCTGCCGGGCGATATTCAGGATGCATTCGATAAGCTGCTGAGCGAGGAGAACCTCAAGAAGCTGCAGAGCGTGCTTACGTGCATGTGTTACCTTCGCGATGCCGAGCGTGGCTTTGATATGTATGTGACCGAGGACGGCGTGAACTTTACGACGCTGACGACCAATGGCTTTAACGATCCGTATAACCATGGTCTGCGCACCTTTGCGGTGACCAACCAGGGTCTGTGCCTCGGTACCGCCAACCCGTTCTATGGCTGCCAGGTTTGGATCCAGCGCAAGGAGAATTCTGAGAATCCGGTCGATCCCGGTACTCCGGATCCGACGGAGCCCACGGATCCCTCGCAGCCGGGTGGTGGCGATCAGCCTGGTGGTAGCCAGACGGGCGGTAACGACCAGTCGAGCAGCACCACGACCACTGTCACGACGACCGCTAAGAAGACTCCGAAGGACGGCTCGCTGCCTCACGCTGGTGACTCGACCCTCACGCTGGTCTTGGGATTGCTGGTTGCAGCTGCCGCAGTGCTTGGCATTGCTCTCGTCTTGCGCAAGCGTTCTCGTCGCTAGACTCGACCACGCAGCTCGATGCCTTGGATATCGTCGAAGTTGATGGCGATATCCCTGAGTTTGAGCAGCTTGAATGCGGGTAACACTTCGTCGAGAATGCCCGTGCGGCTACGATAGCCGTACATATCGTAATAGGTGACGCGCACCAGGTCGCCGCGTTTGAGGCCCTCGAGCTTTTTCGAAAGCTCGAGGGCTTTTTCTTCTGTGAGTTCGCATTTGGGCTCAACAGTGATCTCTTGTTTGCGCACGAGCTCGTAGTATCCCGTGAGGGCGGCAAAGGGCATAAACTGCGCGGCACGGCCGGCGCGGACGGCGCCGTTGGCGGTGAGCTTGGGGTCGGCGGATCGACGTCTTCCCTCGGGGTCCGCTAGACGTTCAAAAGGCGTCGGTGGCCGCATCGGCTGTTGTTGGGACTTAGGCACGATGTCCTCCTACCTGCTCGTTGCGTTCGCGTGCGGTGGCGCCGGCGGTGAAGCTTAATCCCTTGACGAGCGCGTTCTTGCCGTACTTGCCCTTCACGGCCAGGACGGCGCGCGCCAGGTCGCGCTCGCGCTCATCGGCCTTAACATCGCTGAACAGGTCGATAGTGGCAAATTCCTCGGGCATGAGGTTGCCAAATCCCAGGTTGATGCGCTTGACCGGTCGTTTGGGATCGACAGTCTGCGCCCAGAGCTCATCGAAATAGCCCATGATCTTCTTAAACGAATTGGTGCGCTCGGGCAGCTTGCGGGATGCTTTGGAATGCGCGAACAGCGCAGCATAGCCACCACGCGGTTTGCCGCCGTGCTCTCCCACAAAGATGCCGTCGATTGCCTGTGCTTCGCGCACCAGGCGGTGCCGTTCGTCATCGCGTTGGACGGGCTTGGGCGCACGGGGTGCGAGCTCGGGGCCGGCGGTTGCGGCGGGTTCTATGCTCGACGTGCTCGAACGCAAATGCCCGCATCCGTCTACATATTGCGCCGTGCCGCTGGCGTCGAGGCGGCGTATGTCGGCTCGTTCGCTCGCATAACCTACGAAGAGTGAGATGCTGTCACAGACCACGTGCTTATCGACTAAGTCCAACACGGCGTTGTCGACCATCTCGCGCAAGACGGTGTAGGCCTGCTCGTAGGTATAGCCCTTCGAGAGCACCTGTCCTGTGGTGGTTGAGGTTGCCTGCGGGCGATAGGCTTGGATATCGGCGATGGTTGTCGGCTCGCGCCCGAAGGCGTGGTCGATAAGATACTCGGCATTGACGCCGAGCTCGTCGTAAAGCAGGTTTTCGTCGAGCGCCGCGACGCCCATCAGATCGTAGACGCCGTATTTTTCAAGTCGTGCTGCCACGCCGGGCCCGATGCCCCAGATGTCGGTGATGGGACGATGGGGCCAGATTTCCTTGCGAAAGGTCTCGTCGTCGAGTATGCCGATGCGGCTGGGTACGTGCTTGGCGGTAATGTCGAGTGCCACCTTGGCCTGGAATAGGTTGGGGCCGATGCCGACCGTTGCCGTGATGCCGGTACGCCCCAGGACCTCGTCACGCAGCATACATGCGAAGCCTTCAGCGTCGGTTTGGTAGAGGTCCAGATAGGGTGTCACGTCGATAAAGCATTCGTCAATTGAGTAGACGTGAACATCTTGCGGGCTGACGTATTCCAGGTAGATACCGTAGATTTGCGCCGACACCTCCATGTAGTGCTGCATGCGCGGTACGGCCTTGATGTAGTCGATGCCGTCGGGAATCTCGAACAGACGGCAGCGGTTGTGTATCCCGAGGTCTTTCATGGCCTGGGTAATGGCGAGGCAGATGGTCGTGCGCCCGCGCGATTCGTCGGCAACGACCAGGTTGGTGGTGAGCGGGTTGAGCCCGCGGTCAACGCACTCGACGCTAGCGTAAAACGTCTTGAGGTCGATGCAGATATAGGTGTGACGCTCGTGCCCCACGCGTCCTCCCATCAAACACATGTTCTTATCGAATACATGTTCGATAATACCCACTCGTCCGGACATCGTCAAAACCTGCCCCTTTTGGTAGGTATGGCCGTGCGGTTGAATCGGGTTTTAACGCAGCTCTAAAGAGTGCGAAACAGCTCGGAAAACCTTGCTTCGTAGCATGAGCCTAACGATTGATACCGCCTATACGCACGGAAGGGTTGTGGGAAAGATGGTCAATTATGGGTTTGGTATGCCGACGCGCCTTGTTGCGGATGGAGACGTGGCTCGCTGGTGCGGGCGATTGGTTGCCCACTATGGCGGCACCAAGGCACTGGTCGTGCTGGGCGGTGACAAGCATACGCGCGATGAGCTTGTCTCGGCGGCACTCGGCTCGGTTGATCGAGCTCTGCTCGAGCGCGTGCTTTTCCGCTGCGGCTCGGTTGGCGATGGGGGAGACGAGCTGATCGACGAAGCCGTGGCCCTGGCGACCGACGAAGGCGTGGACTTTGTCCTGGCGATTGGCGATGCCGATACTGCCGGCTTTGCGCGCGAACTCGCGCGTCGAATGGCGGTGCTCGATGCCGGCGAAGACGGTTTTGTCCCTTATGGATGTATTGTCTCGGAGGGCAAAGTGCCTGCCGTCGTGGGAGCCGGCGAGGTTCCCGTTTTTGCCATTATCGCTCCCGAACTGCTTGAGGGTATTGGGTC
>URZR01000040.1 GCA_900552425.1 uncultured Collinsella sp.
CCTTGAGCGCGCCTGCATGGCGTGGCAGGTGGGCGTGGGCACGCGTGAGGACGAGTTGTTGGCCGCCGCGCGCGACCTGGACGTGCGAGCGCTCGAGACCTTTGCCATCACGGTGGGGCAGGCGCTCGCCCTGGGTGCCCCACTTGCCGAGACGCTGGCCGCTCAAAGTCGCGAGATCCGTGCGGCTCATCGCGCCGCGGTCGAGCGCGAGATCGAGCGTGCACCCGTCAAGCTGCTGATTCCCACCGGCACGCTCATCTTGCCGGCGTTGCTTCTGTCCATATTGGGCCCGCTGCTGGGAGCAGGCGGGATGATGTAGGGAGGAATACATGAACACGATGGTCGAAGTTGCTGACAAGGCTTGGAGCTGGGCTTTTTGCCGGGCGATTCACACTCGCCAGCATGCCAAGGAGCTGTTGCAGGAGGAGAGCGCGCAGGGTACCACCGAGTACGCCATTTTAGTGGGCGTACTTGTGGTGATCGCGATTATTGCCATCGTTGCATTTAAAGGCAAGGTTAAAGAGCTATGGGATGCGATCAGCGAGGGCATCAACAGCCTGTAGAGGGCGAGCGCCCCATCGGGGTGCTGCTGGTGTTTGCTTGCCTGACCGTGGCGATAGCGGCGGTGCTTTGGGGGCTTAACGCCGCGCGGCAGCAGCGTCCTGGGACCGCCTCCGATTTGGGCTCAGATTCGGCGGTGGCGTCTCAAAAAGATGAGATGCGAGATGCGGACGATTCGGATGTCGCTGTCACGGCGCAAACCTTTCTGCGGACGCTCGACAAGCGGTCTGGCACTGCGACGGATTCGCCTGAGGGCAACGCGATTGCGGTCCGGCTTGCATGGTCCGAGGACCGACCGATGATCGAAGCGGCGGCGGATATGCTGCGTGCCTATCGCGAGGTACCCACGGCGCAACTTGCTCTGAGCGGCTATCTCGACATCAAGGGAAACGTGTGGGGCGCCATCGTGCGCGACGGACGCGGCTGGGTCGATATGGTGACAATTGCCGCGGATGCTGGCGATGCTTCGTGTCGTCTGCGCGCCGTGCGCCTGAGCCCGCAGGCAACGGACTCAAAGGAGGGATCGTGAAATGCATGATGTCCTGCGTGAGGAATCTGCCCAGGCGACGGTCGAATACGCCATCGTCACGGTGGCGCTGTTATCGATCGTGCTGGCGATCGCGGGACTTTGGCGTGCCGGCACCGATGGGCGCTTGGCGGCGCTGGTTGAGCGGGCGGCATCTCATGGCGTTGCCTCGACGTCGGTTATCGACGCCGCTGCGGCCGCTAAGGACATCGCGTTGTATTGATGCCGCGCGCGAGGACCGGGCGCAGTCTACGGTCGAGGCCGCTTTTTTGCTGCCGACGTTTCTGACACTCATCCTTCTCGCGCTGCAACCGGTGTGCCTGCTCTATACGCGCGCGGTCATGGAGTCTGCCGCCGCCGAGACCGCGCGGCTCATGACCACGACGACGGCGGAGGACGACGATCTTAAGGAGTTCGCCCGCCGCCGACTTGCCGCAGTGCCCAACGTTTCGATCTTTCATGCCGGCGGGCCGTTGTCGTGGGATATCGAGCTTGGCCGGGCCGGTGCGGGTGGCGTCTCGTCCGTGTCCGTTTCCGGCGAGGTCAAGCCGTTGCCTGTGATCGGTGCGTTTGCGCAGGCTATGGGTGGTACCGCCGAGGGCGGCTACGTTGAGCTCAAGGTCGATGTCTCGTATCAATCGCGTCCCGAATGGCTGGAGGGAGATTATGATTCGTGGATTGCTGCATGGGATTAAGCGTTTCTGGTCTAGACGCGTTTTGACGCACCGTCCGAGCTGCCATCGCAAGCGAGGCGGCTTTATGGGTCGAGCCGGTGTCGATCTGTTTATCGAAGACGGCGCCTATACCACGCTTTCTTCTGCCGTGGTCATCCTAGTGGTGCTCACATTGTTGTTTTCGTCGACCGCGGCGATATGGAGCATGTCGCGTGCCGGGGATACCCAGGTGGCGGCTGATAGTGGCGCGCTGGCGGGTGCCAACGTAGTGTCGTCCTATCACACGGCTGCCACGGTGGTTGATGCGAGCATCTTGAGTCTGGGGCTGGCGGGGTTTGCCACGATCGGGACGGGCCTGGTCGCCATCCTCATCCCGGGTGCCGAGCCGGTTGCCGGCAATATGGTCGACACCGGGATCGAGATCATTAAAACGCGCAACAAGTTTGCCAAAAGCGCATCGGAAGGCTTACAGAAAATCGAGACGGCCCTGCCGTATCTGATCGCCGCGCGTGCCACGCAGGCGGTGTCGGCGCAGGATACCGATAGTGTGACCTATACCGGTACGGCGCTTGCCGTGCCCAGGACATCCGAGTCTGACTTCGCTGCGCTCAAAGGGTCAGAGATCTCGACCGATACCATTAAAGACACATCAGATGATTTAGAGGGTGCGGCCGAGGAGCTGCGGAAGGCTTCTGAGGACACGGCGAAGGCTAAAGAGCGTGCTTGGCTGGCGGATTGTGGTGGGTCTGACAAGGGCTCGGTCGGCAGCTGTTCTTGCATGTGGGAGCGTGCGAAAAGCCTAACGGATCTCTCCGGTGTTCAAAATCCGCATTACTCATCGAGCGTTACGTGGGAGCCCCAAGTTGCCCTTGATCGCGCGAAGGACTACTACCATTGGCGTCTGACAAATGAGAAGCCCCACGGCTCGAGTGTCGAGATGAAGGCAGAGTCTGCGGCGCGTAAGGCGTTTTATACCTATGCGAGCGCGGAGGTCGATCGGGCACATATAACCGAGAACGGAGACAGGGTTTCCTCCTATATTCCGCTGCTGCCGCGCAACTCTGATGAGGTTCGGGCGACGGAGCTCTATACCGATGCGGTGTGGCCGACGAGCGTGAACGATGACAAGGCGTATCTGCATTACGGGACGACCTGCCCTAACTATAAGAAAGGGACGCCGAGCGGATTTGCTTCGGTTGCCGATTACGATGGACAGGATAAATGCAGCAAATGCCATTTTGGCGTTTCGTCGCTTGGTGCTGTTGCGGCGCCTTCAACCTCTATCGAAAACGGCTTCGAGTATCACTTTGACAAGTTTAAAGACGCCCTGGAAGGCTACGTCGAATGCCGCAACAAAGAGCTCGAGCTCGAACGTCAGACCGAAGACGAGACCGACCGTGCGAGCAATGCGTTTGACCAGGCCATCAAAGCGCTTTCGGGCGAGCGTCCGCGTATCGCTCCTCCCGGTCGCAACGGCGTGGTTGCCTTTGCGGTTTCGGGTGCCATCTCGAGCCCCGATGAGCTCAACTCTTCGTTTAACATGGCAGTCAGGCTTGGCGATCGCGGTGCCATCTCTGCCGCGGTGCTGGCGCCCGATGAGGCGACGGCGCAAAACAACGTGCTTTCGCGATTTTTCTCGACATTGAAGGAACGCTCGGGTGGCGTTGCCGGCGTACTCGATGGCGTCATGGATGTCTGGGGACGGCTGCTTGTGGGATACGGAGACATCCAAGGTTCGGCCGACGAACTTATGGACGAGATGATTAAAGGCCTAGGAGGGGGCAGCGGCGCGTTGGGCTCCATCGCATCGTGGCTCGGCGATACCGTTTCGGCGTCCGTGGCGGCGTTGGATCTGGAGCCGTGCGACTTGCGCCTGCGAAAGCCGGTGCTGACCGATTCCGCCAACGTCATTAAGAGTCCGGGGTCTGACATTGCTGGTCTCTCTCAAGCGCAAGACAAGCTGCGAAGTATTCCGTTGGGCGTGACCGATCCCAAGGCGCTTTGCGAGGCGTTGGAATATCAAGTCGAACGCACCATCAGCGGCACGACGTTCACGCTTGCGGAGATTCCGCTGCCCGGCGGCGGTTCCATCCCACTTACCGTCGATGTCACCACACTGGCGGGTGCCCTGGGCGGTGGGTCGTAATGGGCATCCGCACGCGCCTGTGCGAGGAGCGCGCCCAGGCGACGGTCGAGATGGCAGTGGTTACGCCCGTTTTGCTGGTGCTGGCACTCATCGTGTACAACGTCATGATCTTTGCCAGCGCTGTCGCGCGCTTCGACCGCGTGGTGCCCGACATCGTGTTGGCGCACGCCGTGGCGTCGGAGGGGGAGGGCGACGAAAGCTCTGCCGATGCCTCGGCGACGGTTCAGACTCAAATTCTGAATGCCATGGAAGGCTATGGCTTGCAGATCGAAGTGTCGAGCGAGCAAGGCGCGGAGGCATCGGATGGTGGCCTGCTCTCCCTATCCGGTACGTTTAGGACCTACACCTGCACCATGCACTATGAGCCGTGGCCGACTTCTCTCAGCATCGCTGGCGTTCCGCTGGGGGCGCCGACAACGTTGTCGCACGAGCGCGCGGTGACGGTCGATCCATGGCGCCCGGGGGTGGTCATGTGACCGCGGTCTCGTCCTACATCGCCTACGCGCGGGCACTCAATAGGCTGGGTTGGACGCCGGCCGAGTTTGCGGTGGCGGAGTCGTTTGTCGTGCGCCTGCGCGGCATGCTGGGACGGCGTCCGGTTGCCGCCAACGGCCTGCCGCTCGTCATGGCGTTTCCACGCTGCTCTTCGGTCCATACGTGTTTTATGGCCTATCCCATCGACATCGCCTTTATCGATGCACGTGGCTATGTCCTCGTATGCTATGAAAACGTACGTCCCTGGCGTATGTGCTCCTGCCCCGGCGCCTGGGCCGTACTAGAGCGTCCTTCAATCATTGTTTCGATCCCTGCTCTCCAACGCGTGCCGGCTTAAGAATTGGCGACAGCGGACTTTCGTCATACGAAATTGGGTAAGATGGAGGAGAAGATGCATGGATGTTGAGATCCATCCCAACGCTAAAAAGCACCTGACGGAAAAGCAGGTGCTTAGCGCTTGGCTTGCGGTTACTGAGTGCATTCGTCGCGAGTCGAAGGACGAGCCGCCGAGATGGCTTGCGATTGGATGGCTCCCAGACGGACGAAGCGTGGAGCTTGTCGCGGTCGAGCTTGTCCGTGGGTGGCTTATCATTCATGCCTTGTCTCCAGTCCAGAAGAAATTTTGGCAGGAGATTGAACGGGCTCGGCAAAGGGGTCGATGATGGGCAAGACGTATACGGCCGCTAAAGGTCAGGTTGTAACGGATGAAATGATTGACGCGTGGTGCGAGTCGTACGAGCGCGGAGAGTTTCCGGATGGCGAACATACCGTTGGTGGGATCGTGCATGGACGGCCCCCGCTCTCAGGTGAGGGGACGGCAACGTTGTCGGTCAAGATTCCTCTGGGAATGAAGGAGGCCATTCGTCGACGGGCGGCTGCCGAGGGGATGACGCCAAGTGAGTTTGCCCGTGCGGCTCTGAGCGAAAAACTTCTTGCTGCCGGCTGATGTCTCTGACGTGCCGATTTATAGAACCGAGGCTGTGCTCAAAAACTTTTTTAAAATTCTCGGTTGACCGGAACGCGTCCTTGGTTATACTAATCAAGCCTTGAAACAAGGCACACCTCAAATGGCTGGGTAGCTCAGTTGGTAGAGCAGAGGACTGAAAATCCTCGTGTCAGGGGTTCGATTCCCTTCCCCGCCACCTTGAATTGACTAGGACCTCTGCAAAGGGGTCCTTTTCTTTTATGTAGGGTTCTGCGGAAACTGCGTCCCAGAATAAGGGCTCAGAACGGGACACACTTTCCGGTGCCTGCCTCCGGCGCGCGTACACACCTCGTCGCACCATTCCGAGCCCGCCCGCCCCAGACATTCCTCCCACTTTCGCGTCACTTTGCAGACCGTTCGGTCGCCTGTCCGCACACGCGGGTATACTCAAAACGATACTTATCCTATGCAATACGATGCGGGTTCGACCTGCATGATCCGAAGGGGGCAGTGATGGAGAGGATACTCGGCGTTAATCTCTCTGGCTGGTTTATTCCCGAGCCTTGGGTGACCCCGTCGCTGTACGCGGCGACCGGCGCATCCAACGCAGCCGAGCTGCAGGAGGCCATGGGTACCGCCGCTTACAACGAGCGCATGCGTCGTCATTACGAGACGTTTGTGAGCGAGGACGATTTTCGCCGCATGGCGCAGATCGGTCTCAATGCCGTGCGTCTGCCGGTGCCCTGGTATGCCTTTGGCTCACAGGAGTCCGATGCCTCCTACATATCGGTTGTCGATTACATCGACCGCGCGATTGAGTGGGCTGTCAAGTACGATATCCGCGTGCTGCTCGATCTGGCAACCGTGCCCGGTGGCCAGGGCGATTCCAACGATTCGCCCACCACGCCGGAGGCTGTCGCCGAGTGGCATTCGTCCACCAACGGCCGTCATGTCGCACTCGACGTGCTCGAGCGCTTGGCCGATCGCTATGGCGAGGCCGAGAGCCTGCTGGGCATTGAGCTGCTGGACACGCCGCAGATGAGCGTTCGCAAGAGCCTCTTCACCATGACGGATGGCATTCCTGCTCACTACCTGCGCAATTTCTATCGCGATGCCTACGAGCTCGTTCGTTCGTATATGCCCGAGGATAAGATCGTCGTCTTCTCGTCGTCGGGGCATCCCAGCGAGTGGAAGCATTTTATGCGCGGCGCCAAGTACAAGAACGTCTACATGGACCTTCACCTGTACCATTACCGCGACGAGTATGCGCTCGACATCACGAGCCCTCGCGGGCTGACGACGGCGATTTCGCGTAACAAGCGCGAGCTTAAAGAAGCGATTTCGACTGGGTTCCCCGTGCTGGTGGGCGAATGGTCGGGCGCGGCGATCTTTGCCAACTCGTCGGTTACGCCCGAGGGCCGCAATGCCTACGAGCGCGTGTTTATTGCCAACCAGCTGGCTTCGTTTGCGCCGGCTGCCGGTTGGTTCTTCCAAACGTGGAAGACCGAGAAGCGCATTGCAGCATGGGACGCCCGCGCGGCGCTCGGTACGCTCGAGCGCGGCATGATTGAATAGGTTGATATGACGCAAAACAGCGCCCATACGGGCAAACTCTATGTGGTCGGCACGCCCATCGGCAACCTGGGCGACCTGTCCCCGCGCGTTGGTGAGGCCTTTGCCGCTGCTGATGCCATCTGCTGCGAAGACACGCGTGTGACGTCAAAGCTACTGATGCACCTGGGCATTTCCAAGCCGCTTGTCCGTTGCGACGAGAATGTGATCGCCAGCCGCGCCGCCGGCCTGGTCGACCGTCTGCTGGCGGGGGAGACCCTCGCTTTTGCCTCGGACGCCGGCATGCCGAGCGTGTCCGATCCCGGCCAGGCGCTGGTCGAGGCGGCGCGTGAGGCCGATGTGCTCGTCGAAGTTATTCCCGGGCCCTCTGCTTGCGTCACGGCGCTTGTTTCGTCCGGCATTCCCTGCGAGCATTTTTTCTTCGAGGGCTTTTTGGGCCGAAAGCACGGCGACCGTGTGCGCCGTTTGCAGCGCCTTGCCGTGGTGCCCGGCGCACTCATCTTCTACGAGTCTCCACATCGCATCGTGGCGACGCTCGAGGCCGTGGCGGAGGTCTTTCCCCAGCGTGAGGTTGCCGTCTGCCGCGAACTCACCAAGCTGCACGAGGAGGTCTTGCGCGGGCCCGCTGACCAGCTTGCCGAGGAGCTGCGTGCTCGCGGCGAGGTAAAGGGCGAGATTGCGCTGGTCATCGCGCCGCCGAGCGAGGATGAGGAGGCCGGCATCGCGCCGGTTGGCGCTGCGGTAGCGGATCCCGACGAGGCCCTGCGCGAGGATATCCGCACCGCGCTCGAGGAGGGGGAGCCCGCCTCTGCGGTGGCCAAACGCCTGTCTCAGAAGTATTCGCGCCGCAAGCGCGATGTCTATGCCATGGTGCTCGATATGCAATAGATGGAGGATATCCAGCCCTTGCGCTAGAATCATCCCCTGTATGCAACGTTTTTCTGGAGGACAAACCCCATGGATCAAAGCAAGCCTTCGTTCTTTATCACGACGCCCATCTACTACGTCAACGCCGATCCGCACTTGGGCACGGCTTATTCCACCATCATCGCCGACGTTCAGGCTCGCTATCGCCGCTCCGCCGGCTATAACGTCAAGTTCCTGACCGGCATGGACGAGCACGGCGAGAAGGTCGCCGAGGCCGCAGCCAAGCATGGCATGACGCCGCAGGAGTGGACCGATAGCCAGGCCCCGCACTTCAAGGAGCTTTGGAGCAAGCTCGAGATTTCCAACGACGACTTCATCCGCACCACCGAGCCGCGCCAGCATCATGCCGTGCAGTACCTGTGGGAGCGCATGAAGGAGTCCGGTTACCTGTATAAGGGCAGCTACGACGGTTGGTATTGCGTGCCTGACGAGACCTACTTCACCGATACGCAGGTCCAGAAGGGCGACGAGGAGTACGGCAGCGTCGGCCAGCATCTATGCCCCGACTGCCACCGTCCGCTTGAGCGCGTGCAGGAGGAGTCCTACTTCTTTAAGCTTTCCGCCTTCCAGGACAAGCTTCTCAAGCTCTATGACGAGCACCCCGACTTTGTCGAGCCTGCGTTCCGCATGAACGAGGTACGTAGCTTTGTCGAGGGCGGCCTTAACGACCTTTCCGTGAGCCGTACGAGCTTTGACTGGGGCATCCAGGTCCCGTTTGACGAGGGTCACGTGACCTACGTGTGGTTCGATGCGCTGCTCAACTATATGACTGCCGTCGGCTACGGTGTCGACACCGACGAGGCCCGTGCCGAGCTGGCCTATCGCTGGCCCGCGCAGTTCCACATCGTGGGTAAGGACATCATCCGCTTCCACTGCGTCATTTGGCCCGCGATGCTCATGGCCATCGGCGAGGCCCTGCCCGAGCACGTCTTTGCCCACGGCTTCCTGACCGTGCGCAATGCCGAGACCGGTAAGGCCGAGAAGATGTCCAAGAGCCGCGGCAACGCCATCGCTCCGCAGGACGTTATCGACATGCTGGGCGTCGAGGGCTACCGCTATTACTTTATGACCGACGTGGTCCCCGGCACCGACGGCGCCATCAGCTTCGATCGTATGGAGCAGGTCTACAACGCCGATCTGGCCAACAGCTGGGGCAACCTCATTTCGCGCTCGCTCAACATGAGCGCAAAGTACTTTGACGGCTGCGCGCCCGCCAAGCCCGCATCGTTCGATGCGTTCGACAACCCGCTGGCAAAGATCGCCGATGGCCTGGTCGACCGCTACATGGCCAAGATGGACGTGCTCGATTACGGCGGAGCCAAGGATGAGGTCATGGAGCTCATCCACGCCGCCAACCACTACATCGAGGACTCCGAGCCCTGGGCACTTGCCAAGGACGAGGCCAAGGCTGACGAGCTGGCGTTTGTGATCTACAACCTGCTCGAGGCCATCCGCATTGCCGCTCACCTGCTGATGCCGCTCATGCCTCAGACCTCTGCCGAGGCCCTGCGCCGCCTGTCCTGCGAGAACGAGGCCGCGACCGACGACCTCAAGGGCATTTGCGCTTGGGGCCTGCTTGCTGGTGGTCAGCCCGTCGAGAAGGGCGATCCGCTGTTCCCGCGTCTGGCGTAGAGACCGCGCGAGCGCCATATCGGCAATTTGCTGTTTAGATGTAAGGGCATGGCCGCAACGGTCCATGCCCTTTCGTTTCAAGACGCCGCCATCATGCTAAGGAGGCAACTATGACAACTTCGCCTTTGGCAAACCCCACGGCAACAAGGGAGCTGCTGGAGGAGTTTGGCCTTGCGACCAAGCATCGCCTGGGCCAGAACTTTCTAATCGACAATCATGTGATCGAGCGTATCTGCGAGCTTGCCGAGCTTGCAGGTGACGAGCGCGTACTCGAGGTGGGTCCAGGTTGCGGTACGTTGACACTTGCGTTGCTGCAGGAAGCGGCGTGCGTTACGTCCATTGAGGCCGATCCCGAGCTTGAGCCGGTGCTCGATGCCCACGCCGCCGACTATGCCAACTTCCGCTTTATCATGGGCGACGCGCTTAAGGTGGGCCCGGAGCAGATTGAGCAGGCTGCGGGCGGTGAGCCGACGGTATTTGTCGCGAACTTGCCCTATAACGTGGCGGCGACGATCATTTTGCAATTTTTCCAGACGATGCCGGCGCTCAAGCGCGCCGTCGTCATGGTGCAAAAGGAGGTTGCCGATCGCATTGCCGCAGTGCCGGGCAACAAGACCTATGGCGGCTATACGGCAAAGCTTGGCCTGTATGCGCAGGTAACGGGTCGCTTTGAGGTGCCGCCGCGTTGCTTTATGCCGGCGCCACACGTGGACTCGGCCGTCGTGCGTATCGACCGTGTTGACGGTGTGGTGCCCGAAGGACTCGATCGCGAATTTGTGGCCCGCGTGATTGACGCTGCATTTGCTCAGCGTCGCAAGACCATCCGCAATTCCATGAGCGCCAACGGCTTTGCCAAGGACGTGCTCGATGCCGCCTTTGAGGCTTGCGGTATCGCACCCACCACGCGCGCCGAGACGCTCGGCGTCGCCGACTTTGTGTGCCTGGCTCGGGAGCTTTCCCATGACGCTTAATGCCGAACGCGTGACGTTTACCAAGAAAAAGAAGACGGTTGCTTGTCCCGTGCCCTTGGCACCGCTTGCCGACACACATGCGCATCTGCTTTCGTTCTGGGGCAAGGATGTGCCCGAGACACTCGTGCGTGCCAAGGCGGCAGGCATCGACCTGTTGGTGACGGTCTTCGACCCCATCGCCGACAAGCGCAGCGTGACGGACTATAGCGACTGGCTCGTGCGCGAAATTCTGCCGATGCAGGATATCCCGCAGATCAAGTATCTTGCCGGCGTGCATCCGTATGGCGCGCCGGACTATACCGACGACATTCACGCGCAGGTTGTTGCTGCGCTTGATGACCCTTTGTGCGCCGGTATTGGCGAAATCGGTCTGGACTACCACATGGACTATGACGACGATATCGCGCCGGCACCCCATAACGTGCAGATTGACTGCATGGCGCGCCAGCTCGAGCTTGCCGTGCGTCGTAACGTGCCGGTGGAGCTGCATCTGCGTCACGAGGACATGGACCAGGAGCGTACCTCGCACGTGGACGCCTACAACGTGCTTCGTGAGGTGGGCGTGCCCCAGGCCGGTTGTGTGCTGCACTGTTTTGGCGAGGACCGCGCCACGATGGAGCGCTTTGTGGAGCTGGGCTGCTATATCGCCTATGGTGGTGCGGCCACCTTTAAGCGCAACGACGACGTGCGCGAGGCATTTGCGGCAACCCCACTCGATCGAATATTGTTCGAGACGGATTGCCCGTATATGGCTCCGGAGCCCATCCGCGGTCTTGAATGCGAGCCCGCAATGATCTCCATTACGGCAAACGCGCTGGTTAACGACCGTGTCGATCGCACTGGTGAGGACGCCGAAACAATCGCGCATGCCGCTTGGGAAAATGCCTGCAAACTTTTTCAAAAATAGTTCTTGCGTTCGCGGTGGCGCTCCGTTATTCTAATTCCTGCACGCGGGCGTGGCGGAATTGGCAGACGCGTACGGTTCAGGTCCGTATGGGGGCAACCCCGTGAAGGTTCAAGTCCTTTCACCCGCACCATACGAATGTAAACCCGGCATATGCCGGGTTTTTTGTTTCCAG
>URZR01000041.1 GCA_900552425.1 uncultured Collinsella sp.
CTCACGACGGAGGCCACATTAAGTGGCCTCCTGTTCGTGCGGAACTCGCGATAAACTTAACCCCCACACCCCTCACGCGGCGGGCAACCGTCGTTGGGCTTATCACTGACACGAATAAACCGCTTGTATATCGTCTGCTGGCTTGGCACGGTACAATACTTGCAGCTTTAATTCATGAATTAGTGGAGTTATTGATGGCAGAATCTCGTGCGGAGCGTAGGGCTCGTCGTGCTTTGATCGAGGCGGCTGAGGGGTCGGAGGAGAAAAAATCTTCTAAGAAATCCAAGTCGTCTCAGGATGCGAAGGGCAAGTCAGCCAAAGGCAAGGCTAAGGCCAAGCGTCCCGGCTCTCGTCGGAGCGAGGACAAGGCATCTCAGACTCGCTCCAAGCGCTCGCATATTGATCAGGTTTCGTCTGCGCGTAAGGCTGTGGATCCCAAGTCTCCCTGTCCGATCATGAAAGCTTGCGGGGGGTGCACGGCGCTCAATCGTCCTTATAAAAAGCAGTTGGCAGCTAAGCAGGCTGTTATGGAGGAGCTTTTTGCTGCTCTTTGCGAGCGCGAGGGTATTAGCGTCGACCCCATTCGCGGTATGGGCGTCACCCTGGGCGACCCGGGCAAATATCCTGCGCCGCGCGGGTTTCGCCATAAGGCCGCCACTCCCTTTGCCCCCGGCAGAGAGGGCGCTGTCCGTTGCGGTTTCTTTGAGCGCGGCACGCACAAGATCGTTGCCGTACCCGAATGCCCCGTCGAGGCACCGGGCGCCCGTCAGATTCTCAACGGCATCGCACGCGAAGCTGAGCGGCTGCATATTCCCGCCTTTAATGAGGACAAGCATCTTGGTTTGCTTCGCTATGCCGTCGTCCGCTGCGGCTGGCGTACCGACCAGGTCATGGTCACGCTCGTGACCGCTCAGCGCGACTTGCCGCATGCGCAGGAGTTCTTTGAGGCTGTCGCCGCACTCAATCCGCACATCGTCACCGTCGCCCAAAACATCAACGGACGTCCCGGCAACGCCATCCTCGGCGAGGAAACCCGCATTGTATATGGCGCCGAGTGCATGCGCGACCAGCTGCTCGGTTGCGAATTCGATATCTCCCCTACCGCGTTTTATCAGACCAACCCGCAACAGACCGAGCTGCTCTATCAGCTCGCTATCGACGGCATGGATTTGCACCAGGGCGATGTGCTCATGGATGCCTACTGTGGCAGCGGTACCATCGGCCTGTGCGCAGCCAAAGCCGCCCAGGACAAGGGCATCGGCATTATGCTGCTTGGCGTGGAGCGCAACCACGCCGGCATCGCTGACGCACGTCGCAACGCCGAGCTCAACGGCCTTACTCGCAACGCATGGTTTATGGCCGACGATGCCACCGATTACATCCTAGATGCCGCCGACAACAACGAGCGGATCGATGTCCTTTCCATCGATCCGCCGCGCGCCGGCTCCACCCCCGAGTTCCTCGAAGCTGCCTGCGCACTTAAGCCGCGCCGCATCACCTATATCAGCTGCAACCCCGTGACCCAAGAGCGCGACCTGCATCAGCTCTTCGACGGAGGCTATCGCCTGCTCAAGATCACGCCCGTCGACATGTTCCCCCATACCGACCACACCGAAACCGTAGCGGTCCTCGAACGCCGCTAACCAACCTCAGTAGATTTTTGGGACAAGAAAGGGGGCGACCCGTCTGGGCCGCCCCCTTTCTTGGTTTATTAATTCCGCTACATCCCCTTGCGCAGGTCGCACACGCCGGCTGCCGCCATCTCGCGCAGCAGCGTCTCGCGATCGCGCGTCACGATCAGATCCAACGGGAAGTGAATCTCGTCGAGCATCTTGCGAGCGTAATCGAGCTTACCAATGGCCATGCCAATGTGCGCATCGGTCGAAACGCCAATGCCCACGCCCAGCTCGGCGCAGCGCTCGGCGATCTTGCGGCATACGGCCCAATGCTCAGTGTCAACACCGTGTTCAAGACTATGGTTGTTGATCTCGATAATCTTGTGCTTGGCCTTAGCCGCCAACAGCACCTCGTCGATATCGAACGGCACGCCCGAACGCCCCGTGTGACCCAGCATGAACACCTTGGGGTGCTCCAGGGCATTGATATACATCTCGGTCGCCTGGGCCAGCGTCGCGCCCTCAGCAATCTGTGGATTATGCACGCTTGCAACCAAATAATCCAAATTACGCGTAACCAAATCGAACAGCGAATGCTGACGACTGTACGAATCGCCAGCGATATCGAGCGTGACAGGAGTGTCCTCGCCAAACAGGCTTCCGTCCAGCGAAACGATATCGGCCTCGGCACCACGCAGCACCAGCACGCCGCTCCAAATGCGCGGCCAGATATCCTGGTTGATAAAGAATTGGTAACTGCGCAGGTCATTGGGACAAGCCGTAACCATAGAGCTCAGATGGTCGGCAGACCCGAGCACCTGCAGGCCACGCTCTGCCGCCCAGTACACATTCTCCTCAATGGTCGAATATGCATGCGCAGAGAACATCGTATGGGTATGAATGTCACAAGAAAGCAGGTAGGGCATCAGGTCTCCTTATCTGGCACGGCCGTCGCTTATATTCATTGTACGCATTGCCTTCGATAGTCGTAAAACCACTCCATCCCAAAGACACAACGTCCATGACAACGGGGTCCGGCTTAACACCAAACCCCGTTTCACGTAAAACATTGTAGGCAGAGCGCTTTACTTTTAACGATACTCGTCCGCCAACTGTTTCCAAGCGGGTAGCGAATTGACAATCGTTTCGTAACTCACGCAATAGCCCAGGCGGAACCAACCCGGCATACCAAAGCTGTCCGAGGGAACCGCAAGCAACTCATACTTCTTTGCGCGCTCGCAAAACGCATTCGCATCGGGCTCCAATGCTTTCACCCATAGGTAGAACGCGCCATCCGGCTCAACATAGGTGTAGCCATACTCCGCTAGTGCGTCGGTAAGCGCGGTGCGGTTGCGTGCATAGGCCTCAACGTCACTCGGCTCATCGATGCAGTCGATAATTACGCGCTGAAAGAGCGCCGGCGCGCACACGAAGCCCAGCGTACGGGCGGCACCGGCAACGGCCGGCATCAGACGGGCAGCCTGCGGATTGGTGTTGGGAACCAAGATCCACCCCACGCGCTCACCCGGCAGCGACAGCGACTTGGAATACGAGTAGCACACGATGGTGTGCTCGTAGATCGAGGGCACCCAAGGCACCTCGGCACCGTACACGATTTCGCGGTACGGCTCATCCGAGATGAGCATAATCGGATTCTCGGGATCGCGCTGAGCGTTGGCCTCGCGCAGAACATTGGCCAGTCGCGTCAGCGTGTCGCGCGTATATACGGCACCGGTCGGGTTGTTGGGCGAGTCGATAATGACGGCTGCCGTCTTGTCGGTGATCGCCTTGAATACGTTATCCACGCTCAGCTGGAATGTGTCCTCGTTGGCAAGCGCCTCGACACACGTGCAGCCGGCCTTCTCAATCCAAACGCGATACTCCGGAAAGTACGGGGCGATAACAATAACCTCGTCGCCCGGATTCGTAACGGCGTTGAGCGCGCAGGTGAGCGAAGCCGCGGCACCCACCGTCATAAAGACGTCTTTGCCCTCATAGCTCGTGCCAAAGCGGCGGTTGAGCGATTCGGCCACAGCGGCACGACATTGCGGCAGGCCCGGTGCGGGCGTGTAGCCGTGCAGCTGGTCGCTCGGCAGCTCCAGGGCCTTCTTAATGGACTCCGCCACAGCAGCGGGTGCCGGAACGCTCGGATTGCCCAGCGAAAAATCGAATACGTTTTCCGCACCGATCTGCGCCTTGCGCTCAAGGCCATAGCTAAAAATCTCACGGATGATGGAGCTTTCCGCACCGCGAGCATACATGGTTTCGTTGATCATCTGTTCCCCTTTCGCATAGGCGGTATTGTACGCTTTAGTTGAGCAAAGTGCCGCAGCAATGTTAATTGGGGACAGACTTAAATGCGTGAAAACGCTCATTTAAGTCTGTCCCCAATCAACATATCGCTCAAAAGAAAAAGCCTCCACAGGTTTCCCCGCAGAGGCTTTCGCTACAAGAACTATTTGTCGGCGTCGGTGTTGCCGTCAGCGTTGACAGCATTGCCATCACCGGCATCATCGGATGCGGCTTCGGCATCCTCCTGCATGGCCGCCTGCGCAAAGGCCGCGGCATCAGCCGCCAGCTCCTCCTCGCTCATACGAGGCGCGCGCTTCTTGGTCGGCATGCCGGCCGCCTTGGCATTGCGCCCCTCCTTGGCCGCCAGGATATCGCCCTCGCGCTCAAGGTAGGCGTCCCACTCGTTATCGAGCAGGGCATTCACGGCATCGCCCTCGACAGTCTCGCGCTCAAGCAGCACCTTCGCCATCAGATCGAGCTGATCGCGACGGGCGTCCAGGATCTCGACCGCACGACGATGGGCCTCACGCATAATGCGCTGAACCTCGATATCGATGCGGCGCGCCGTCTCCTCGGAGTAATCCTGGTGATCGGCGTAATCGCGACCAAGGAATACCTGATGCTGCGCCTCACCAAACACTTGCGTACCCAGTTCCTCGCTCATGCCCAGGCGCGTGACCATCTCGCGCGCCATCTTGGTCGCGCGCTCCAGATCGTTGCTCGCGCCCGACGTGATGTCATCGCACATGAGCTCCTCGGCAACGCGACCGCCCAAGAACACGGCGAGCTCGTCGAGCATCTCGTTCTTGGTCTTGAGGAAGTGATCCTCCTGCGGAAGCTGCAGTGTGTAGCCCAGGGCCTGACCGCGGCTGACGATCGAGATCTTATGAACCGGATCGGAGTGCTCCAGGATGTGGCCCACCAAAGCGTGACCGCTCTCATGGTAGGCAATCGTGGTGCGCTCGGCCTCGGTCATCACGCGACCCTTGCGTTGCGGTCCGGCAATCACGCGCTCCATCGACTCCTCGACCTCGTCCATCGAGATCACGGAACGATGACGGCGAGCGGCCAGCAGCGCAGACTCGTTGAGCAGGTTCGCCAAATCGGCGCCGGTGAAGCCAACGGTCATCTGGGCGAGCTTCTCAAACTTCACGTCCTCGTCCATCGGCTTGTTCTCGGCATGCACGCGCAAGATCTGCTCGCGGCCCTTCACATCCGGACGGTCGACCGTAACCTGACGGTCAAAACGGCCGGGACGCAGCAATGCCGGATCCAGGATGTCAGGACGGTTGGTCGCAGCGATCAGGATGACCGACTCGCTTTCCTCAAAGCCGTCCATCTCGACCAGCAGCTGGTTGAGCGTCTGCTCGCGCTCGTCGTGACCGCCGCCCAAGCCAGCTCCGCGCTGACGTCCCACGGCATCGATCTCGTCAATAAAGATGATTGACGGAGCCTGAGACTTGGCCTCCTTAAAGAGGTCACGCACACGGCTGGCGCCGACACCCACGAACATCTCGACAAAGTCGGAACCCGAGATGCTAAAGAACGGCACGCCCGCCTCGCCGGCAACGGCCTTGGCCAGCAACGTTTTACCGGTGCCCGGAGGGCCCACCAGCAACACGCCACGCGGGATCTTGGCGCCCAGCTTGCGATAGCGGTCCGGATCGCTCAAAAAGTCACGGATCTCCTCGAGCTCCTCGACTGCCTCGTCCACGCCGGCAACGTCCTCGAACTTGACCTTGGGACGCGTAGCCTCGTTGGTCTTGGCATTGGTCTTGCCAAACTGCATGTTCCTATTATTGGCGCCCATCATCTGGCGCATAAAGTAGAACATGATGGCGATCAGGGCAATCGTCGGCAGCACACTCATCGCTAAGTCGCCCCAAAAATCGGGGTCGTTGGTGTTGACGATGTACTTGGTGTCGGGGTGCTCCGCCATAAGCTCGGCAAGCGAATCGGAGCCGACATAGGTCGAGGAGAAGCTCTTGAGCTCGCTCGTATCACCCTTGTCCTTTTTCGTCTTCCAGTAATGACCCGCCACGCTTCCGTCTTGAACCGTATAGGTCAAATCTTCGACGCGATCCTGCTTAATGGCGTTAACCATCTCGCTCGTCGCGAGCTTTACGGTATTGCTGGAATTGGCAAAGCCGGAGCCCATGTTAAAGAAGGCGTAGCCCAGAAGCGCGCAAGCCAAAATAAAATACAGCCAGCCCGTACGCGTGGGCTTCTTGCCTCCGGGCATCCCCGGGATCTTAGGCTCCCGGGGAGTCTGGGAATTGTTATCGTTACGGTCGTCGGGCATCTTACGAATAAACCTCCGGTTTCAAAATGCCCAGATACGGAAGGTTACGATAGCGCTCGGCATAGTCGAGGCCGTAGCCCACCACAAAGGCATCGGGGCAATGGGTTCCAACATACTTGGGCGTGACGGCCGAGGTACGGTCCTCAACGTCCTTCCACAGGAAGGCGGCAACCTCCAGCGAAGCGGGCTTGCGGCTCTCGAGGTTCTTCATCAGATACTTGAGCGTCAGGCCCGAGTCCAGAATGTCCTCGACGATCAGCACGTCGCGACCGCGGATGTCGATATCCAGGTCCTTAATGATACGCACGATACCCGAAGACTTCACACCGTCGCCATAGCTCGAAACAGCCATGAAATCGATGTTGGTCGGCAGCTCGATCTTGCGCATCAGGTCGCCCATAAAGACCACGGCGCCGCGCAGGACCGCAATCAGCACCAGATCCTTACCCGCGTAGTCGCGAGTAATCTGCTCGCCTAGGCGAGAGACGATACCGTCGATATCCTCCTGCGTAAACAGAACCTTCTCGATATCCGGATGTTGAGAAGCCATGACAACCCTTTCTTGTGCTTATCGCCCACGCACCGCCGCATGGACGCGAACTACACATTCTAGCAGCGCACGGGGTATATTTACCAGCACGTGCGCCATCAGCGCGGGAATACCGTCAACGTCGCACAGAATAGCTGGCGCGAAGCGCTATTCCGCATCGACCACGCGAAGCAGATAGGCCACGCGCGTCGCCGCCGTGCACTTAAAACGTTCGTCCGCGCGAACGCCCGCGACCCATACTACGGCACCTCCCGGAGCCGTTCTTACCACGGGTACGCCAGAGCGGTCTGAAACAGGAATGCGCGCCTCGTTCAACAGGTCTGACACTTTCTTGCTTCGGCCGTTCATCCCCAACGGGCACATCACGTCTCCCGGCACAGGGCTATCCACCCACAGGCGCGCCGATCGTGCCTCGGTGGGAATCTCCCCGCGCGAGCCGGCTAGCATCCGCTCGCTATCGCGGTCGGCGAACCCCAGGGCCGCCGCATCCACCAAGGCCGCAACCTCTCCGGCAGCAGCAAGCTCGCGGGCACGGTGCACGATATCGCACCCCGGCTCCACAGCCATCGGCTCTGCTGTCAGCATACGCCCCGTCCCCAGCGGCAGACGACCGGGAACGGAGATCCAGTCGGCCACTAAGCCCTCGCGCGCCGCCGGGGCCTTGAGCGCCAGCATGCCAAACTCCACACGGGCATCAATTCCCGCAGGAAGCGTAACCGAGCCCGAGCCCGCAGCGACGCAGGCAAGTACCCGTTCTACATGCCGCATCTCCGGTCGCGCGTCGGGATCGATACGCTTAATCGCCAACCGCACGATACGCCGTGCAATCACAACCTCAGCGGCGGCAAGACGGCGCGCATCGAGCACCAGTGCGCCCGCCGCCGCCTTGCGCAGGCAGCTTCGAAACGCCTGTGCCGAAAGCTGAGAAAGAAAGGCATCTTCGTCGCCCAGAATTTCGCAAGCGGCGCCAATCGTCTTACAGACGTTCGCGTTGCGCTGCGCCACCACCGGCATCACCCGATGGCGCACATAGTTGCGCAGGTACGAAACGTCCTCGTTGCTTTCATCTTCCCGCCACGGCTGACCGTGCACCTGCAGATAGCTCACGAGCTCATCATGCGTGAGGTCGAGCAAGGGGCGAACCACAATGTTCCGACGGCGCGGAATGCTCGATAGACCCGCGGGACCCGACCCTTTAATGGCATTCATCAAAAATGTTTCCGCGCGGTCCGACGAAGTATGCGCGGTACAGATACGAGCCGCCGTCCGCGGTGCGCCCGATTCGGCACAAAGTTCGCGAACGTATCTCCGTGCCGCGGCATAGCGCACCTCGCGAGCCGCAGCCTCGATATTGCCCGATTCGTCATCAAAATAGGCATGCTCAACACACAGCGGCAAACCGTATTGTGCGCACAGGTCACGTACAAAGGCCTCGTCGCCATCGGATGCCTCCCCGCGCAGATGATGGTTTACATGCAGCACGTGCAATCGCTCGCGCGCAATGGGAGCGACGCCGCGCCCGTCCTGGATATCCAGCTTTGATGTGCAAGCCATAAGGAGCAGCGCCGTCGAGTCCGCACCGCCTGATACCATGAGCACTACGGGGGCAGCGGCCTGCCGCGTTGCCAGGGCGCTCTTATCCGTCCTCGGCGCGGCATGATGTCCATAGTGCTGAGATACCGTTGGCATTCGCTTCCTCCTCTATTCGTCCGCACTCATTGTATCCTTTGGAATCTTATGTCTCGCCTGCACCTTCATATCCTCGGCAGCGGCTCAAAAGGCAACTGCGCACTCGTCGAGGGGCCTCAGGGGCTCATCATGATCGACAACGGCCTGTCCCGCCGCGAGACACTTAAACGCATGGCGGAGCTTGGCCTCTCGGCAGACGACGTCGCCGCTCTTGTAATCACCCATGAGCATGGTGACCATATCAAGGGGCTCGATGTATGGTGCAAGCACTGGCATGGTCCCCTCTTTACTAGCAGGGACACCCTTTCATGCAAAGAAAACCTTGCGCACCTGCCCGTAGAGGAATTTGACCCCGGCGACACGCTCCCCATTGCCGGCATCCAGGTACAAACCTACTCAACATCGCACGATGTCATCAATCCTGTCGGCTATCGATTTAATGCTCTCGATGATTCCATTGGGTTTGCCACCGACACCGGAGAGTTGTCGAGCAAGGCCATAGGCACCCTCAAAGACTGTCGAGTTCTCGCGCTCGAAAGCAACCACGATGTAACAATGTTGCGCGAAGGACCGTACCCCCGCTTTCTTCAGGAACGCATCCTGTCCGCAAAGGGGCACCTTTCCAACAACCAGGCCGCCGAAGCCGCGCGAGAACTTGTTACCGATCGCACCGAACAGCTCATCGCTATGCACATCAGCCAGGACAATAATCGTCCAAGCCTTACCGTCAAAAGCTATGCCAACGCACTTGATGCAAGTCTCGATGATGAACTCGGCAGTTCTGCCACCCTTCTTCAAGGGCCACGGAAGCTCTCGATATGCCCTGCAAGTCAGTATCAACCGACAACTATTCAATAGCCCAGTCAAGACAACAGAAGGGGGCTGGGAATCACTTCCCAGCCCCCTCCTAATTCATACTCACGATTGAAGCAGAGCCATCGTTAGTCGATAGAGATCTTCGTGACGTTCTTCTTCTCGACAATCTTGGGAACCGTAACAGTCAGGATGCCGTCAGCATACTTAGCCGAAAGGCCCTCGCTCGAAGCGTCCTTCAGATACACGCCGCGCGTCGCGCTGTACGAGCCGAACTCTTTCTGGAGGAAGTTCTTACCCTCGTTTTCGGCGCTCTCCTCGACGTTCACGCTGATCGACAGGCGACCCTCATTGAGCTCGACGTCGATGTCATCCTTGGCGACACCGGTCAGATACGCCTTGACCTCGTAGCCATCGCCCTTGTCCTCAACGTCAACGGGGAACGCCTTGGAAGCAATCGAGTTATTCGTCAGGTCTGTCATATCATCAAACAGATCAAACAGCGAGCTTGCAGAAGGACGGACACCAAAAACCGAACGATAAGGAACCATGCTTGCCATGTTTACCACTCCTTGTAAGGACTGCCGAGCCATCTTCTAGGTGGTTGGGACTTCTTTTGACGCTCATATATATGCCCAACCGCTTCTTATATATACATCGACTATAAAGTTTTTTGAGTCCAGTACTATAAGCATATCTAAGTGTGTATGACTCAGGTCTTAGTAAGGTTAAGGTTCTTTGAACCAGAGCTTAAATAAGAAGTATGTTCGCAGCTACAAATAACAAGGGGCTTACAATGAGCGCGTACACGTTGTTGGTAACGAGCTAAAGGGCATCATGGACGACCAAAACCAGAACAATATGTTTATGCCGACGCAGGGCGAAGATACTTCTACGCAGCCGCCACGGTTCCATCGCCCCCACATCTCGCAAGAGCCCATCAATGACCCAGAGCCCAAATATGTGACAAGAAACCGATATCAAACACTCGAAGAAGCGCAAACGGGGCGCAAACATATGGGCGTCGCCTCGGGAGACCCTGTATATCTGAAAGACGCACCATTATCTAAAAACAGCGCAGCTAGTGATGAGCCGATGAAAGCATCTACCGCTCATCAACAAAGAGGGCCTCGACCCAAGCAAACCTTGACGCATTCAGCTCGCTATCTCGAAACGCCAAAACAGGGAAAGTCAATCTTCGTTTCGTCAAGTAAACGACGCAAGCAGCATCAGCTGACAATTCTGCTTTTGACCATTGCGGCCATAGTAGTTGCCCTTGTTATACGATTTATTTTCTTTAAATAAAGGCTCAATACCAAAAACAACAAGATCGTCTGGTGTAATTGAGTCATTTACGCCCCGTAAACGCAAAAAAAGGGGGAGGCCGCGAGGCCTCCCCCTTCTTCAAGTCATCCGACGGCTCGGTGCCGTCCACCGGTCAGCGGCGCCCTGGCCTCCCACGGGCTGGCCCCGCAGTACTCTCGGCGCGATGGGGCTTAGCTTCCGGGTTCGGAACGGGACCGGGCGTGCCCCCCATGCTCTGGCCGCTGACCGGTGGGCGGCGCCCACCGTTACGGTGTCCGGTATCGCATACACGTGCCCTGGGGGCCGCATGGCGCATAGGGGAGGTGACTCGGGGGCATCCTCGTGCCCGGACCGCGCTTCAGAGCGCATGTCCCGCGGGCCGCGAGGTGCGGTTCCGGAAGAGCTCGGGCGATTAGTGCGGCTCGGCTGAGGCTGTCGCCAGCCTTGCACCTGCCGTCTATCGACCAGGTAGTCTACCTGGGCCCTTACCGGAAGGAGAACTAATCCCTGGAACGGCTTCCCGCTTAGATGCCTTCAGCGGTTATCCGCGCCGCACGCGGCTACCCGGCCGTGCCGTTGGTCGACAACCGGTTCACCGGAGGTGCGTCCACCCCGGTCCTCTCGTACTGGGGGCAGCCTCCATCGATTCTCCTGCGCCCACGGAGGATAGGGACCGAACTGTCTCACGACGTTCTGAACCCAGCTCGCGTACCGC
>URZR01000042.1 GCA_900552425.1 uncultured Collinsella sp.
CGGCGCGATGCCAGGAACAAGCAGGCCGTACTTCCAGTTGTTGTCAGCCTTGTTCTTGATCGGCAGCACCTGATAAGCCATGCGAGGACCAAGGTCACGAGCCTGGTTCATGGCGAAGCCGGTGATGCCGCCCATGCCCATGCCAACAGCCCAAACGATCAGGCCGACGCAGATTGCGAGCATCAAAACGTTCTCGCCGGCGCGGCTAGCGGCAGCAAGGATGGCGCTGATGAACACAAAGGTGCAGATAGCCTCGCAGAAGAAGTTACGAGCATAGTTCGTGCCCTCGGTGGTGGGGTTGGTCGAGAAGATGTTGCGCTGGGCAATGGGGTCGACGACGCCCTCGGAAGCCTTGAACTCATCGGCATACATAAACCAAGCGATCACGGCACCCACAAAGCCGCCGAGCATATCGGCAAGCATGAAGGGGATGCAGTTGCCCCACGGCACCAGGCCGACGATGCACTGGGCAAGCACCATGGCGGGGTTCATGCACACAGCGCCGCCAAAGACAAACAGGCAGACCGAGATGCCAAAAGACCAGGTGGTGATGGCAAACATGTGGCCAGAGCCCTGATACTTGGTGCCCTTGAGCACGGTATCGCAGTGCACGCCCACGCCAAAGATGATCATGAGGGCCGTTGCGCCGAATTCGCAGAGGAGTTTGGTAAGCATAAAACCTTATCTTTCTTGTCGGTTAAAAACGATTCGTTTAGGCCGCGTGCTAGTGCTGCGCGACGACAACGCCCAGGCCATCGGGAATAACGGCAACCTTGGCATCGGCACCCTTCATCTCAAAGGCGAGCTTGAGCGCCTCCTCGAGGGTGTTGACCGGCGTCATGTGCATATCCTTGAGCATCTGGTGATCGCACAGGTCGGTGACCATGATCACGGGGTGATGCGCCAGGATGCGGGCAAAGATCTGGCTCGTCCACTGGTCGGGCAGGGTCTCGTCCTTGGGACGGTCGATGCAGGCGCGCTCAAACTCTGCCGGATCGTTGTCGGCGATGTTGTGATAGAAGCCCTCGCCACCGTGACCGTCGGCACAACCGGCGACATCGATGATCACACCGCCCTCGGGAAGCGTGGCCTCGGCAGCGCACATGCCCTTCACGGCCTGATAGATGTTCTGGTCGAGCGGGTAACCACCGTTGGTAGTGATGGCAATCTCGCACTCGACGGGCTCAACGCCGGCAAGGCTCTTCACGAAGTCGCAGCCGGCCTCGTGCGCCTTGTGGATGTCGCCGGCAAAGGAGCCAATAACCTCGTGCTTGCCGTTGAGCACCACGTTGAGCACAAAGGCAAGGTGAGCCATCTCGGCGGCGGCAAACATGTCCTCGCTCACGTGGTTGTGGCACAGGTTGCCGGCACGCGAGTGGGAATCGTTCACAAACTGACCGTTGTGGTTGTACATGATGGTCTTGTAGCTGGCGATGCCAGGCAGGACGGACTTGCGGCTACCAGAGAAACCGGCAAAGAAGTGCGGCTCAATAAAGCCCTCGGCAAGCAGCAGATCGCAATCGGCAGCGATCTTGTTGATGATGCACTCGCCACCAGAAGGCAGGGTGCCGATCTTTTTCATCATGCTGTCGTCAGTCGCGACATGCATAACGATTTCCTCTTTGGCGACGATGTCCTCGCCATACTTGTTGACGAGCTCCTCGTGCGTCGACGGACGGTGCATACCCGTAGCAACCAGAATACGCACACGAGCCTCGGGCGCAGCGGCATGAATGTGATGCAGCAGAATAGACATCGTCACACGCGAGGGAACGGGGCGCGTATGATCGGAGCTAATAATGACGATATCCTTTTTGCCAGCACAAAGCTCCTCGAGCGAAGGCGAGCCATAAGGGTTGGCAAGCGACTCCTCTACCAGCTCTTCCTGCGATTTCGTAGTCTTAAACTCGTTTTGATGACCTTCCATCACACCCGCGAAGTTCTTGTCCTCGAGCTCCAGATGTAACGTCTTGTGGTCAAACGGTAGTTCACATTCAAACATTGACGAGCGCCCTCTTCCTTTCAACTGACACACTAGTCAAACCGTTGGAAGGATACGCCGCTCACCGAAAAACACCACCGTCCACCGACTCATTAACACAACGTTCATATTTGACCCACAATAAAACGGTCGCGATCCCAAACGAGACCGCAGCCGCTACAGTCGTAAGGCGCGAAGCGCACTTAATTCTCATCAGCCCCAATCCCCGAAGACCGAGAACAAAGGGGCCCGATGGGTCTCCCTCTGAATGCATTCCGCAGCACGAAGCCTTTTCCAAACGCGCGAAGCGCGCCATTATTCCCCCAGCCAGTAATCCGCCGAAGACCGGACATCGCAGGGGCTGTCGCATGTTTACTTTCCGGCGCACTCCGCAGGACGCAAGAAGCCCTCGCCGCACTCCACATTAGGCGCGAAGCGCACTTTAATCCCTTCAGCCCCAATCCCTGAAGACCGAGGACGAAGGGACCCGATGGGTTTCCCTCTGAATGCATTCCGCAGCACGAAGCCCCCTTATCCGCAGCTCCGAAGGAGCAGGATAAGGGGGCTTCAAGTGCGAGGACGCATTCAGAGGGAAACCCATCGGGTCCCGGTGAGAGCCGCAGGGCTATCGATTACCCCGTGTTTTGCAAACCTGCCGAGACGCCGGTCACAGTCGAAAGAATCAGGCTCATGTACTCGGCCTTCTTCTCCTCGGCCATCTCGTCCTGGTTCATGCGCACCTCGCGAAGGGCGCGGACCTGGGCGATGGACAGGGCGTCGACGTAGGGGTTGCGCACGCGAACAGCGCAGCCAAGCACGCGGCGGCGCTGCAGCGGCCACTCGTCACCGACGATGGCAAGGACCCACTTACGGGTGAGCTGCATCTCGGTGAAGACCTTCTCGGACAGATCCTGGCGATCGCCCAGGTGCAGGTACATCTTGGCGATGCGCTGATCGGTCTTAGCGATCGACATCTCGATGTTGTCGATAAAGGTGCGGAAGAACGGCCACTCCTGGTAGGCAGCCTTGAGCTGGTCAAGATCGCCCAGCTGCTCGCAGGCGGTGCCCAAGCCGTACCAAGCGGCCAGGTTAATGCGTGCCTGGCTCCAGCTGAAAATCCACGGAATGGTACGCAGGTCGTCGAGCGACTTGGCACCCAGGCCGCGCTTGGCCGGGCGCGAGCCGATCGGCAGCAGACCGACCTCGGTCAGCGGCGTCACGGTCGAGAACCACGGTGTAAAGTCCTCGGTGTTCAGCAGGTCCAGATAGCGCTCATGGCTTACTGCGTTGAGCTTCTCCGCCATATCCCAGAACTTCTGCGTGGTCTCGGTGTTGGTCCTCTCGACGCTCGGGGCCGACTGCAAAAGCGTTGCGGCGGCAACGGACTCAACATGGCGCTGAGCCAGCGTGCGGTTGCCGTAACGGGCAAAGATGACCTCGCCCTGCTCGGTGAGCTTAAAGAAGCAGTTGACCGAACCCTTGGGCTGCGCCAGCACGGCCTTGTTGGCCGGGCCGCCGCCACGGCCCACGGCACCGCCGCGACCGTGCATGAGCACCAGGTCGATATCGTTCTTCTCGGCCCACTTGGCAATGCGCTCCTGCGCGGAGTGCAGCGCGAGCATGGCCGTGGTAGGACCGGCATCCTTGGAGGAGTCGGAATAGCCCAACATGACCTCCATGCGGCGGTTGGTCTGGGCAAGGCGCTTTTGCACCACGGGCAGCGTAAGCATCTGGTCGAGCACGTCGACGCAGCCCTCGAGGTCCTCGAGCTGCTCGAACAGCGGGATCACGTCGAGCTCGGGGACATCCTCCTCGTGTGCAAAGGACAGGTGGGCAAGCTCAAAGACGTCGGCCACATGCTGAGCGCTCTTGGTGAACGAGATGATGTAGCGGTGCGCCATCTTCTTGCCGTAGCGCTTTTGGATGGAGCCGATGGCGCGGAAGGTATCGATGACCTCGCGCGTCATGGGCTGCAGATCGCCGTGGATACCGTTCTCGTGGATATCCTTGAGGGCGCGGGCGTGCACCACGGAGTGCTGACGGAACTCCATCTCGACCATATGGAAGCCGAAGGACTCGACCTGCCAGATGATGGTCTGGACCGGGCCGTAGGCAGCACGGACGGCACCGCAGGCGGCCAGGGAGCGCTGGACGACGCGCAGGTCATCCAGGAACTCGTCTGCGCTGTGATACATGGTGTCGGTGATGCGACGAACGGTGGCGTTCAGACGGTCTGCCATGACGAGCATGACGGCGCGATGCGGCTCGTGCTCGGAGATCAGCTCGGCGCGGGCCGTGTACTGGGTGCTCATCTCGACCTGATGGTTCCACAGGTTGATGAGCTCGGCAGACGGCTTGCTGTAGGTGGCCTCGAGCGTCAGGTTGCGGCCGATGCGGCGGCACTTGTCCTCGAGCTTGAGCACCATGTGAGTGAAGTACTTGGCGGCGACCTCGCGGCTCACCTTGGCGGTGACGTTGGGATTACCGTCGCGGTCGGAACCGATCCAGCTGCCGGGATGGAAGAACGCCGGGCACAGCGGCGGCACGGTACCGGCCTTGTCGCCCAGCACCCAGTCGTCAAAACGACGATAGATAACGGGAATGACGTCGAACAGCGTGTTATCGAAGATGTCGATGATGGTATCGGCTTCCTCGACCGGCGTGGGCTTCTTGAGCGCGATGGGGCTCGTACGCACCAGGGCGTCGATCTCCTGCAGCATATGGCGCTCGTTCTCCACCAGGTCTGATCCGCTCAGACGCGGACGCTCCTCCAGTAGGTTGGAGATACGGCGAATCTTGCCCTCGACGGCCTTACGACGGGCCTCGGTGGGATGTGCGGTAAAGACAGGGTGGAACTCGAGCTTGCCGAGCAACTCGTTGGCGCCCTCGACACCCATCTCGTTTACCAACTGGTGATAGGCGACGGTGAGTTCGTTGGCGGGATCGACCTCGGTATCGGTCGACGCACCGGCCTCGCGCTCGCGCAGCTGCGCCACGCGGTAGTTCTCCTCCGACAGGTTTGCCAGGTGGAAGAAGCTCGTAAAGGCGCGAACGATGACCTGCTGCTTATCGAGCGGCAGGCTGTCGATCAGATCAACGACCTCGCGAAACGCCACGGCGGTGGGCTCGTCGGCAGTGGGCACGCCCTGCTCGTCGACGGACTCGTCGGCAGCACGGGTGCCGGGGTTTCCGGCGTTGGCCACAATCTCGGCTGTCAAAATCTTGTCGAACAGGTCCGCGATCTCGGGATCATACTCGCTAAGCACACGACGCTCCAGGCGCAGGAACAGCGCCAGATTGTCGCGCAGCTCCTCGGGGATCTCGATCTCGGCGAGACGCTCCCTGGACTCGGCATTCGAGCCGATTCGGTTAACGAGGCGGTTGACCACGGCAGCGACGCGCGCCGCGGCTTCGGGTACAGACTGGTTGCTTAGGTTCTCAGCCACGTTTCCTCCCATTCCTCCTTCTATGCACGTAACATGCGGTATTCATTATAGGCGCTTGCGAAATACTTTCGACACTGATTGCGCTTTACCACACAAAAGTATTTTCTGCATTGCAAGGGTTTTTGCCCTAAATGGTCGTATTTCTCGGTGGGCGGCATACGTAAATGGGGGCATTCCGCATAAAAGCGAAACACCCCCGTAACAATCGCTCGCAATGAGCTGGGCACCTCAGCGGCACTACAGCTCAAAAATCATGCGCTACAGGCGCTCGCGAACCGCCTCGACCACGTTGGCCAGATCGACGAGGGCCTCGTCATGGCTCTCCATGTCGCGCACCTTGACCTTGCCGGCGGCAAGCTCGTCGCCACCCAGGACCAAAATGAGCTTGGCGCCAACCTTGTCGGCCTGCTTAAACTGAGCTTTGAGCGAACGACCCTGGTAGTCGGCCTCGGTCACGATGCCAGCGGCACGAAGCTCCTGCGTGATGGCAAAGACGTTCTGGCGCAGCTCCTTGCCGGCATTGGCGACGTAGACGCACGGGGCCTCCTCGGCACCCAGGTCGCTGCCAAAGGCCTGCAGGGCCAGCAGCGCACGCTCAAAACCGACGGCAAAGCCGACGCCTGCCGTGGGCTTGCCACCCTCGAGCTCGACCAAGCCGTCATAGCGACCGCCGCCACCGATGGAACCGACGCCGGCGCCGGGAGCCTCGACCTCAAAGACGGTACGGGTGTAGTAGTCCAAGCCACGCACCAAGGTGGGATCCTCGACATACTCGATACCCGCCGCATCCAAATAGCGCTTGACCTGCTCGTAGTGCTCGCGGCACTCATCGCACAGGTTGTCGCCCATCAGCGGTGCGTCGGCCATGATCTCGCGGCAGTGGTCGTTCTTGCAGTCGAAGGCACGCAGCGGATTGAGCTCGGCGCGCTCGCGGCACTCGTCGCACATCTCGTCGGCGTGATCGAGGATAAACTGCTTGACCTGCTCGCGATAGGCCGGACGGCATTGGGCATCGCCCATCGAGTTAATGAGCAGACGGAGCTTGGAAAGATCGAAACCAAGGCGCTTGTAGAACTCCATGAGCATGATGATGCACTCGGCGTCTGCTGCCGGATCGGGAGCGCCGAGCCACTCGATGCCCACCTGGTGGAACTGGCGCAGGCGACCCTTCTGGGGACGCTCGCCACGGAACATGGCCTCGGCGTAGTACGCCTTAAACGGCGTGGAGCCCTGGGGCACCAGGTTGTTCTCCACGACGGCGCGCACCACACCGGCCGTGCCCTCGGGACGAAGCGCCAGGCGCTGCTTGGGCTTGAGCTTGCTATCGGTGCCCTCAGCAAAGACGCGCTCCAGGTTGGCGCCGCTAAAGACGCGGAACATCTCCTTGCGCACGACGTCGGTCGACTGGCCGATGCCGTGGACAAACACGTCCACCTGCTCGATGGCGGGCGTCTCGATGGGCTTAAAGCCAAACGGCTCGAACACGCCGGCAGCGATCTGCTGCATCTTTTGCCAGGCGCGCATCTCAGCGCCGATAAGGTCGCGGGTTCCCTCCGCCTTCTGTGCCTGCATGGGCAAACACCTTTCTTTTGTATCGCGTCATAGATAGTGGTCATTATACGGCACAAACACAAACAGCGGCGGTGCATCTGACCGAACGAGGGTATGGGGACTCGTTCGGCCAGATGCACCGCCGCAGTGTGCAATCTGCAATCCTTCCGCCTCTTCGGATCACAAAATCCGTTGGACGGAAAGACTTCGGGTCATCTCTTGAGCCCGTGGCTGCATGGGAAACCGAATGACGGTACGAGCATCCATTCGGCTTCCAAGGCAGCCACGGAC
Organism: uncultured Collinsella sp.; assembly: GCA_900552425.1. Lineage (GTDB taxonomy): Bacteria > Actinomycetota > Coriobacteriia > Coriobacteriales > Coriobacteriaceae > Collinsella. Next base: position 7,270 of record URZR01000042.1, read on the forward strand.
AAAACGGGGCAAAGAGCTACGAGCGACGTCGTCCCTACTCCCCCGCCACGCTCGCGCGCAGCTTAGCCGCGATGGGCTCAGACGCCAGCAGGAACACCAGCATTGCCACCGAGCACGCCAGGCACACGATCCATGTGCTCGTAAAGGAGCCCGTGGCATCGAACAGTATTCCCGAGACGATGGCGCCCACCGTGCCGCCAACCATCTCGAGCGAGGTGATGGTGCCCGTGACCTTACCCAGGTCGGCCATGCCAAACTGCTTGGAAGCCGCGATCGTGGGCGTGATGGTGCCCATGCACGTTCCAACACCAAAGCTCACAGCGGCGACAATAGGACCGAGGTCCGTCGTCGGGAAGCACAGCGCCACGCAGGCGATAATGCACGCAACGGAGCCAAGGATATTGCCAAAGCGCAGGCCAAAGCGGTCATAGATTGCACCGAGCGAAATCTTGGCAATAACGACGGTGACCATGTAGGCCGAAAGTACGGTACCCGCCCACATGGGATCGTGGCCTCCCGTGACAATCTTGGCGCCGTTGACGGTAACACTCGTCATGTTGGTAACCTGGTTGGGCAGGATGGTGCCATTGACCAAGCCCATAAAGAGGAAGGCAACGACGAGCAGCCAAAACGCCGGGCTCTTCTTGATACGCGACCAGCCGACGCTAACCTCGGGCGCCGTGTGCTCGTCCTTGTCGCCAGCCGTCGAGACGGACGGATCGCCCGGGTTCTCGCCGAGCGGCTTAAGGCCAATCTCGGAAGGCTTGGTGCGGAAGGAGTAGGCCGTGATGGGCAGTGCCGCCACAATGCAGACGGCAGCGAGTACCAGGAACGCAGAGCGCCAGCCAACACCCACGATAAGCGAGCTCACGATCGGCGAGAGAATAGCTCCGCCAAAGCCCGAACCCGAAAGTGCGATGGAAATGGCAAGGCCGCGCTTGGCGGTAAACCAGTTGGCGGTCACCAGGCTAATGAGCAGACGGGTCGAGGCCACAGCGAAGCAGCCCGAAACGGCAAAGAGCACGTAGACCTGCCAAAGCTCACCCACAAAGCTCATGCCCGCGAGCACCGCCGAGGTAGCGATAACGGTTAGGGAGCCCAAAACGCGACCACTAACCTTGTCGGCAACATGGCCAATGACAAGCGATCCGATAACGCTCACCACCGTGGAGATCGCATTGGAGATGTTGTACTGCGCAAGAGAAATACCCAAGTCGCTGACGATGAGCGGCTGGAACAGGCTCATGCAGTTGACGAAAATGGTGTAGCACGTGGCCATGATCACAAAGCCGGAGGCCACCACGAGCCAGCCGGGGAAAAATTTACGTTGCTGGGACATACTGTTCCTTTTTTAAACAAACGAGTAGCAAGATTGGGTGCTACCGATGATCGGCGATGTAGCCCAAAGCGACGGCGGCATAAGCCGCGGCGCCGAGAGGAAGCTCGGCATCGTTAAAGCGCGCCTTGGGATGATGCTGGGCAAAATGCTCGTCCGTATCGGTCACGGCCGCGCCCACCGTAAAGTACGCACTTGGGATCTCGCTCGAGATAAGCGCGAAGTCCTCGCTCGCCATGGCGTGGAACAGCGGCAGGAAGGCGGACTTGGGCAGCACCGCGCCCACGTAGCCAAGCGACGCCTGCGTCATATCGTCATCGAGTACGAGCGGGGGAACATCCGAGAGCGTCTCAATAGTCGCCGGCGTACGATAGGTCGTGGCAACGCCTTTGACGACCTCCGCGATGCGGGCCTTGAGGTGCTCCATGAGCTCGACATCGAAGCCACGCAGCGTTCCCTCGAGCACACAAGTGTCGGGAATGACATTTGCGGCCTGACCGCCGGCGAACTTGCCAACGGTAAGCGCGACCTCCTTGGCCGCCGGCACCTCGCGGGAGATGAGCTCCTGAAGCGCCAAATGCACATGGACGCCGGCCGTGATGGGGTCGATGCAGATCTCGGGGCTCGAGCCATGGCCGCCCTTGCCCTGAAGCGTGATGCGAAAACCGTACACGCCCGAGAGCGCCGGGCTGCCGTAGAGCACCAGGCCAAGCGGCGACTGGCTATTGACATGCATGGCAAAGGCGACCTGGGGACGCGGGTTCTGCAGCAGACCGTCGGCGATGGCGGCGCGGGCACCCTCAAAGGTTTCCTCGCCCGGCTGGAACAGCAACTTAACCGTGGCGTTGGCGTCGACAAGCGCGGACTCACGGGCCTTGAGCAGGCACGCCGCACCAAGCAGCGCCGTCGCGTGCATATCGTGTCCGCATGCGTGCATGCAGCCGTTCGTAGAGGCGAAAGGCTCACCTGACTCTTCGACAACGGGCAGGGCATCCATGTCGCCACGGAGCATGATGACCGTACCGGCCTGTTCGTCCGTGCAGACGCCATTGCCCTGGGCCGCGGCGGCACCGGCGCCGACAAGGCCCACAACACAGGAACCATCGACGAGCGTGGCAAATGGGATTTCCATCTCGGTCAGGCGCGCTTGAATATACGCAGAGGTCTGTGGGAGGCTATTACCCAGCTCGGGCATCTGGTGTAAATCGTGTCGCCACGCAGCGAGCTCGTCTGCAAAAGCCTGAGCTTCTGCAACGAGACCGTCACCGATAGCGGCCTGCGCCGCTGCGGTGGCCTTGGGCGCTGATTGCGGTTGAAGATCGGACTGAGCTGGTGCCATAAATGCCCTCCAGTAACGTTTTTGCGGTAAGCACTTTGATAGCGTAAAGTGTAAGGTACAACTTTAAGGGCGAGGCATAAAAAATGCCGCCCCAGGAGGGCGGCGCAACAAGTTGTTTACAATTGCGGGCGCGGCTTTCGACGCAAAAAATCGAAGTGAGTCTCGCTCAAGATAATCGACAGGAAGATAAGCACAAAGCCGGCGAGCAGACGCGAGGTGAGCGCCTCCCCCATCAGCAGCACCGAAAACAACACGCCCGAAGGCGACTCCATCGAAAGGAGCAGCGAGCCCGTCGAAGCCGGGACATGCGCCAGGCCGACGTTTTGGATGAGCAGAGCCACGCATGTGCAGCCCACCGAGAGAAACGCCATCGCACTGATAAAGCTCGGCGTCCACACGGACAGAGGCGCCTGGGTTTCGAATAGCAGCGACGAGACCAGGCTTAGGATGCCATTGCCCACAAACATCCAAAACGTGATGACGTTGATGTCCATCTTGCGACCGTACTTGGCAGTCACCGCCATCTGGATGGCGAAGAAGATCGCGCCGCCCAAGGTAATAACATCGCCGGCATTGAACTCGACGCTATCGAGTGCCACCAGGCCAATGCCCGCCAGGCACAGCAGTGCCGCACCCAGGTTATAGCGGGTGAGCTTTTCGCCGCTCAGGACATAGCTGGCAAACGGCACAAGGATACAGTACGTGCCCGTCAAAAATGCACTCTTGCCTGCCGTGGTCTGCGCCAGGCCAATCGTTTGCAGTCCGTATGCTCCCCACATGAGCGCACCCATGCCCAGCCCGACGATCAGGTTGCGGGCATTGAAATGAGCGATGATGCGCTTATGGAAAATAGCAAACATAACCAGTGATGCCGGGAGAAAGCGAACGTAGACCAGCTCGAACACCGGAATGGTATCGAGCGCATCTTTCATGGTGGTAAAGGAATAGCCCCAGATGACCGCCACCGAAAGCAGCAAGACCTTCCAGAAGAACGGAGAACGCGCGCCGGCGCCGCGGGAGGTGCCGCCGGCACCCAGGTCTTCGCGCGCTACAGGGCTATCGGGCATGTTTTCGATTTCGTTGGCAGCGTATTGGGCCATGGAACATCCTCGCGCTCAATCTGGGCGTGGTGTCCGCACGCGCGTGACCGCATGCCGCCTCATGGTCAAATAAAAACGGGACGCGCCGGACCCCCGGCACGCCCCGCTACTGTAACAACAACCAAGCAGCTCATGC
>URZR01000043.1 GCA_900552425.1 uncultured Collinsella sp.
CGGAGTGATACGCCCGATTCGTATGCCAGGTCTTGTTGGGTTTTCTTGAGCCTCTTTCTTGCTTGCGCCAGTTTAGTTTGACGAGGTGTTTTCTTCGCCATATCGCAAATAAGACGCGCCACACGTTCCTCTGAGGCTTCATGCCAGGGATAGTACAGACCGCGCAGCGCATCAAATGGAACGACATGCAGCAGATCTTCGAAAGACTCCCCTAAACGCCACTGCAGGTATGCCAGCATCCAGCCCGCCCAATATTCCGGCGTCTTCTCAAATCGATAGGTGCAGTCCGGTATAGGCCTGTTTTGATAGCCCGATCTTTCAGCGATAAGCGCGAACAGCTCAACGCCCGATTTTCCCGATACGACCCATGCGTTGCCGCGTTCGAACTCGCGAGCTACGCCGCTGAGGCAAAAGAGTTCAGCAACTTCCGATCCCTCTGCTCCATAATCATTAACGGCATAGTCAAAGCAGTCGCCTAGGTTGTTCATTGCGTCCTCGAGGTAATAGACGGGATATGTCCTACTCGGCCCACAATCCGTTAACTCTTGGATCATTTAAATCAACCCTCCCTGCCATCAAATCCCTAATGTCGACACCCTCGGTGTCAAATCCGTTTATCGTATCCAGATACTTACGTCGAGCATTCTGTTCTCGCTCAAATCGTTTGGGATAAAACTCAGCTCCCGAGGCCTGCTTCCAATCGCGGAACCTGATCGCCGAGAACGCGCGCTCACTCATAAGAGCGTATTGGATGCCCAAATCGCCCAAACGCATAATGAGTTGCAGTTGCCTGAGCGAGATCATGCCGTTAATGAACTGTCTTGCAAACGAAAAGTAGGAATCGTCGGCGCGATAGCCTCGAATAACGTCATAGGGAGAAATATCAATCAGGCAGTTATCCAGCAGATAACGAAGCCCCTCGCGTGCTACTGGCGTCGAGACATTAAACTCCCGGTTGTCGGCCAAAATCGCAAGCCAATTAAGAATTGAAAACTCCCCGGACTCCAAATCCAAGACCGCGAGACCATCCATATCGAGCTCATATCGATTCGCGATACCATCGGACTCGGTCCGGCATGCCCATTCCATCGCCATTTCCTCATGTGGCGTGCAATAAAACCCACGTCCATAGTCGTTGAACTGCTTACATCTATCCAGCGACGGATGCTCGACAACAACCTCCGACCCGTGCCAAAGCTCCATATCGACCTCCTAAAAAATATCACCCCAGTGATAGTTTACCAATAACTATCACTGGGGTGATATAGATGAGAGCTTTTGAGGGGCTGCTGCCCGATTAGAGGCAGGCCTCGGCGATGCGCTTTTTGAGTTCGTCGATGCCGGTGCCGGTCTGGGAGCTCGTGATGATTACATTCTCGGCCGGGACGTTGAGCTGCTTTTTGATGGCTGCTGCCTGGCGGGCCTGCTGGGTGCGGCTGAGCTTGTCGGCTTTGGTGAGGCAGACGATAAAGTTGAACTCGTTGCCCTGTAGGTAGTCAATCATGTCGTGGTCGAGCTTGCTGGGGTCGTGACGAATGTCCACCAGCGAGACGACCAAGTTAAAGCTGCGCTCGGAGTCGAAGAAGTCGCCGATGAGCTCGGCCCAACGGTCGCGCTCGGCCTTGGAGCGACGGGCGAAACCGTAACCCGGCAGGTCCACGAAATGCACGTCGTCGGCCTCAAAGAAGTTGATGTTGCTCGTCTTACCCGGCGTGCTCGAAACCTTGACCAGGTTCTTGCGGCCAAAGAGCTTGTTCATAATCGACGACTTGCCCACGTTGGAGCGGCCGACAAAGCTCACCTCGGGGCAGGTGGACTCGGGAATCTGCGAAACCTTGCCGTAGCTGGCGACGAACTTGGCAAGCTGGTAGTTAATGGAATCGGCCATGGACACTCCTTGGTCGTAGGTTCTTACAAATAGACGCGCTATTGCGCAGCGGCAATGCGGCGGACGATATCGAGCGTGATGTCACTTGCGACACGTGCGTACTCGAACAGATCGAACTCGCGCTCGCAAATTGCATCGTACGCCTCGTCACAATTATCACTGATAGCGCGCAACACCAGGCAATCGACACCATTTTTGGTTGCGACATGGGCAATTGCCGCGCCCTCCATGCCGACACAATCGGCATGCGTCGCCTCGATAGCGTCGTTGCGCATGGCGGTGCCCGTCACAAAGCGGTTACCCGTGGCAATCGTGCCGACCAGGAATTGTTTGGCTCCCTCGTTCAAAGCAGCTGCATTTGTCGAAGCATCAACAAACCCACGCTCAGCAAGCACATCGGCGGCAATATCGACCAGCGCAGGCGTCGAGCCAAACTCCTCGAGCCCCGGTGCGGACTCGGCGATAAGCGCGGTATCGGTATCCAGATAGCGTAGGCGTTTGCCAATGACCACGTCGTCGATATGGAGCTTGGGGTTCAAACCGCCCGCAATGCCCGAAAACACAACAGCCTGCGGAGCATACTTGCTAATGAGGTGCTGTGTCGCAGCGGCGGCGTTCACCGTGCCCATGCCCGCCGTTGTGGCGACAACTGTCAGGCCGTCGAGCCCACCGCTCACAACGGTCAAGCCTGCCTCCCGTGCCTCGCAAACGTCGCTCAGCTCTTCCTTAATCTGCATGATCTCTTTTTCGAGCGCACCGATAATCGCGATGGTAGCCATACCATTCCCCAAACCTATACGAAATTCTCAACCACGGTATGGTACCAGCATTTTGTTTGACCTCGCCAAACGAACACGCTAAGCCAGTGCAGCTCGCGTATCAAACAGAGCCTTTGCAATCGCGGCCGTAACCTCGCTCGAGCGGTCGCTCCACGGCATCGATGTCATGACGCTCATGACATAGGTACGGCCATCGATGTCGATAAGGCCCGCATCGCATGTCGAATAGTAACCATCCTCGCTAATCCAGCCTGCCTTGTTGCGCACCAAAACCCGCTCGTCCGCAATGCCATCGCGCATAAACGATCGCGATGTTGATGCCAGAAGGCCCGACAACCACTGTGAAGTCTCGGTATCCGTGCTCAGATACTCGCTCATCTCGCGCCATAACCTGGCAGAAGTGCGCGGGCAGTAGGTCGGAAAATCACTCATCGGATCCAGTGCCGTTTCGTCATCAACACCCAGATTGGCAATCCAATCCTCATAGCCATCATGGTCAAACGCCGCACGTAACGCGATAAACGAATCGTTGTCCGAGTTGACGACGGGACGGGGCTCTTTAGCAATCAACTAGGTGCCCGGGGGCACTCATTTAAGTCTGTCCCCAATGAGTGCCGCTAGCCGATGGCGTTTTTGAGTTCCGCACGGCGCTTTTTCATGCCGGCCATGACGGCGTTGCGCAGCTCGGGCATGCGCGCGGTATCCATCTGGGGCACGCCCTCAAGCTTATAGGGAATCCCCAGCTGCTCGTATTTGACGACACCCATGGTGTGATACGGCAGCATCTCCAGGCCGACCACGTTATGCCACGGGGCGATTAAACGACCGAGCGCCTCGCACTCCTCCACCGTGTCGGTAATGCCCGGTACCACCACGTGGCGGATAACGACCTTGATCCTGCGACGCGCCAGCTCATCGCCAAACGCCAGGATGCGCGCAGGATCGCAACCGGTCAGCTTTTTATGCTCAACCGGATCGGCATGCTTGATGTCGAGCAGCACCATATCGGTCTCGTTGAGAACAGCATCGAACTTCTCCGGATGCTTGGGATCAAATGCATAGCCACAGCTGTCTAGGCAGGTGTGTACGCGGCCATCGGGGTTGTTGTGCATTGCACGGAACAGGTCGGCCAAAAACTCGGGCTGCAGGAGCGGTTCGCCGCCCGAAACGGTAATGCCGCCGCTACGGTAGAACTCATGGTTGCTCTGGAACTCGTCCATGAGATGCTCGACGGTCACCATCGTGCCGCCGTTAACAGACCAGGTATCGGGATTGTGACAATACGCACAACGCATGGGGCAACCCTGAACAAACACTACAAAGCGGATGCCGGGACCGTCGACCGTTCCCATCGTCTCGATCGAATGCACGCGACCCAGGGCATACGCAGAGTCCTCGGGATGAGCATCCACACCCTCAAGCGTCATCTCAGCCATTCCCGCAACCTTGCCTCTCTTTGGTTTTTGTCAATTAAAATGCCAGAGCCATTCTAGCCCATACGCCTGATGGCGAAACGGTTTAGCGGTCAATTTGATCGTCCTATTTGACTCCACGCAAAAGCGGCGGGAAGGTTGTCACAACCCGCTCGCCGCCGAAGCAATAGAAATCGATAGACGCCAGGCCCTACGCCTTAAGCGTAAGCACCGCGCCAAAGGCGGTCGGGCCGCAGTGGCTCGAGATGACGCCGCCGACCTGAGTCCAGGTAACGTCCTTAAAGCCCAGGTCGTGCGCATAGACTTCCATATCGTCGCGCAGCTCCTCGGAAAGGCCCACTGAATACGCCAAACCAATGTGCGAGTAATCAATATCGCCCTTCGCAACCATGTGGTCAATAAAGGCACGGGCACATTTGAGCATAGAGCCGCGGAGCTTCTTGGTCGCCACGAATTTGCCACCCGTTACCTCAATGCAGGGCTTAATCTTGAGCAGATGGGCGCCAAGAAACGCGACGTTGGACAAGCGACCACCCGCCTTAAGGAAGGCAAGGTCCGTAGGAACAAAGCCCAGCAGCACGCGGTCCATCACCGAATTGGTAAAGGCGAAAATCTCGTCGACGGTGGCGTCCGGATGGGCTTCGATATACTTGGCGGTCTCAACGGCGACAAGCGACTGGCCCACCGACACAAAGCGCGTATCCATGGAGAAGACGTAATCGCGGCCCTTTGCCGCAATCTTCGACGACTGATGCGAGCAGGTCGTAACCTCGGAATACGCAAGATGCAAAATAGTCGCGTCGGGTTGCTCGGCATGGATGCGGTCGTACACATGCGCAAAATCCGCCGGCGAGCAACCGCTGGTCTTGGGCATCACACCAAACTCGTTGCAGCGCGAGTAAATCTCAAGCGGGTCGATCGATCCGTCTTCGACGGTCTCGTCACCAATCGTGACATGCATGGGCACGCGCACGATGCCATAGCGCTCGCAGAGCTCCGGCGTCACATCCGAACCAGACTCAACCACGATTACGTACTTGCCCATTATCATCACAACCCATCTCGACGTTGGCTTTTGAATATGTGACGCACGTCCGCCGTCCTGCTGCAGAACGGCCTCCAAGCGCCAAAGAGACGCCGCCCCTTGCACACAACAAAGGACAGCGTCTCCCTGGAAAACTCCGTGCTTATCTGAGATTCTACACGGTTTATTAAGGAGTGTTACTTATTCCGCAAACGGTAGCTATACGCGATAAACGGTAGCAAGCAAGAATCCAGAACGCTCAACCCATTAGGAGAGTTCCGCCTAAAGGGTGACTACACAGGACCCCCGCCGGGCCGCTTTGGGTTACTTTCCAAAACATTTCCGCAGGACGCAAAGGGCTCCGCCGCGCGAAGCGCGCAGCGGAGCCCTTTGCATGTCCGAGGACGTTTTGGAAAGTAACCCAAAGCGGCCCGGCGATCCTGCGGGAGTTAAACCCCTTTAGAACTTGTCGTGGAAGGTACGCGAAATGACCTCGTCCTGCTGCTCCTTGGTGAGCGTGTGGAAGTTCACGGCATAGCCGGAAACACGGATGGTCAGTTGCGGGTACTTCTCGGGGTGAGCCTGAGCGTCGAGCAGCGTCTCACGGTTGAAGACGTTGATGTTCAGGTGGTGGCCACCCTTCTCGGCGTAAGCGTCGAGCATGTGGACCAGGTTATCGGCCTGAGTCTCGGAAACTTCAGAAACCTTCATAATGTGTCTCCTTCGATCGATAGGCGCCGGCCGAAACCAGCGCACTAATCAGTAATCGTTATTGTTAGTATAGCACTAACAATAGTTACTCGCCCAGCTGATCAAGGTCGATATCGCCAAAGAACACCTGGTCCTCCTTGCCGAGCGCACCCGGGATGATGGAGAAGGTGTTGGAGATGCCGTCCTGAGCATCGCGGAACGGGAGCTTGGAAACCGAAGACAGCGAAGCGATGGCGCCGTGGCTATCGCGCTTGTGCATGGGGTTAGCACCCGGGGCGAAGGGCTGGCCAGCCTTGCGGCCATCAGGCGTAGAACCGGTCTTCTTGCCGTACACGACGTTGGAGGTGATGGTCAGAACCGAGGTCGTGGGCACGGAGTTGCGGTAGGTGTCGTTCATGCGGATGTACTCCATGAACTGGTGCACAACGTCGTGAGCGATCTGGTCGACGCGGTCGTCGTCGTTACCGTACTTGGGGAACTCGCCCTCGGTCTCGAAGTCGACGATGATGCCGTTCTCGTCACGGACGGGGTGGACCTTGGCGTACTTGATGGCGGACAGGGAGTCAGCCACGACGGAAAGGCCAGCGATGCCCGTAGCGAACCAACGATGCACGTGCTTGTCGTGCAGAGCCATCTGGATGCGCTCGTAGCAATACTTGTCGTGCATGTAGTGAATGATGTTCAGCGAGTTGACGTACACGCCAGCGAGCCACTTCATCATGTCGTTGTACTTGGCCACGACGTCGTCGTAATCGAGCGTATCGCCCTCGACGGCGCGATACTTGGGACCGACCTGCTTCTTGGAGACCTCGTCAACACCGCCGTTGAGTGCGTAGAGCAGGCACTTGGCCAGGTTGGCACGGGCGCCGAAGAACTGCATCTCCTTGCCGATGCGCATGGAGGACACGCAGCAGGCAATGCCGTAGTCGTCGCCGTGGTAAACGCGCATGAGATCGTCGTTCTCGTACTGGATCGAGGAGCTGGCGACAGAAGTCTTGGCGCAGAACTTCTTGAAGTTCTCGGGCAGACGGGTCGACCACAGAACGGTCATGTTGGGCTCGGGGCTGGTGCCCATGTTCTCGAGCGTGTGCAGGTAGCGGTAGCTCATCTTGGTAACGAGCGTACGGCCGTCAACACCCATGCCGCCGATGGACTCGGTGACCCACTGCGGATCGCCGGTAAACAGGGCCTGATACTCGGGAGTACGGGCGAACTTGACCATGCGAAGCTTCATGATGAAGTGATCCACGAACTCCTGAATCTGTTCCTCGGTGAAGGTGCCGTTGGCAAGGTCGCGCTCAGCGTAGATGTCGATGAACGTGGAGGTGCGGCCGATGGACATAGCGGCGCCGTTCTGCTCCTTGACGGCAGCGAGGTAGGCGAAGTACATCCACTGGATGGCCTCCTGCGTGTTGGTAGCAGGGTTGGAAATGTCGAAACCATAGGTCTCGGCCATCATCTTGAGCTCGCCGAGGGCGCGGATCTGCTCCTGCAGCTCCTCACGATCGCGAATGTTGTCGGCGGTCATGACCGTCGGGGTGGAAGCCTTCTGGGCCTCCTTGTCCTTGATCAGGTAGTCGACACCGTACAGGGCGACACGACGGTAGTCGCCAATGATGCGGCCGCGGCCATAGCCATCGGGCAGACCGGTGATGATGTGGGCCGAACGGCAGGCGCGCATCTCGGGGGTGTAGACATCGAAGACGCCGGCGTTGTGAGTCTTGCGCTCGAAGGTGTAGCGCTCGACAACGTTCTCGTCGATCTTGTAGCCGTGCTGGCTGGCAGCCTGGCAAGCGATGCGGATACCGCCGTTGACGTGCAGCGCGCGCTTGAGCGGCTTGTCGGTCTGGAGGCCGACGATGGTCTCCTTGTCGCGATGGGCGTTATCGATGTAGCCAGCGGGGTGGCTCACGATACCCGTGACGGTCTTGGTGTCCATATCGAGGACGCCGCCCTGCTCGCGCTCCTTGAGCAGCAGGTCGAGAACCTCGCCCCACAGCTCCTTGGTACGCTCGGTCGGGCCGGCGAGGAACGACTCGTCGCCCTCGTAGGGGGTGTAGTTCTTCTGGATGAAGTCTCGGACGTCAACCTCTCCCGTCCAGATGCCTTCCTTGAAGCCTTCCCATGCCTCCTGCATTGTGTAACCACGCTCCTAGTTACGTGTAATGCGGCGCTCTCTCACACCGCTGCTTATTGAATTCTTGAATTATCGGCTTGCACTACCGGCTTCTTCCGTTCTTCACCACACATTGGTACAGGGAAAAACGTTTGTCCACCTTGGAACTGCAACCCAAAACCCAAGATTTCACCCGTTTGAGAAGGATAACATAGCCACCCCCTTCATCAGGGCTGTTATATGTTTCTTTTTTTATACCATTAGGGCGTTTTTAACAAATCCGCAGGAAATGCGAGCGCGAGCAACTACCGTTCACCGATTTGTTTGGTATATTTCCTTGCCTTTGTACGACGTTCACTCTAGCTGTTATGCCAGTTTTAGCAGGGTAAAGTGCCTCTGAGTAGGCTTTGGGACATGCCTAGAGATCTACCCCTAACTTTGCTGGTACCGACGGTGCACGGAGGTCGCCTAAAGGTAGTTTTCTAGACATGTCCCAAAAATCTACCGTATAGGGTGCGCGTGCAGGGGTATCATCTTCCACCGAAAATAGTTTCTAGTGTTAGGGGTTTTCGGTGGAAGATACCGATTTCCATGAGCTTGGGCGTCAACTCTTAACTGAGTTTGGCAGCATGCATCAGCGCATTTCGCGCTTTGCGGACAAAGCTCTCGGCGGCGAGATGGCCGTCATGCGCGCTCTCATGCTCGCTGGCGGCTCGCTCACGCCGAGCGAACTCGCCAATCGTGCCTGGGTCTCGAGCGCCCGCATCGCCAATATCCTACGCGCTCTCGAAGCCAAGGGCTGGGTTGAACGTGAGCACTCAAAGACCGACCGTCGTCGCGTACACGTCACGGTGACCGACAAGGGATTCCATGATCTCGAGATCAAGCGTCGGGAATTCGAGGACCGCACCGCGGCCTTCCTTGAGCAGTTCGGCGAAACAGATACCCAAGAGATGGTGCGCCTTCTAAGACGTGCCAACGAAATTATCGACCGCAACCAAGAAAGGAGAGATGCCGAGTGAGGATTCTCAAGCTCTTTAAAAAGCATGTCCTGGCACTGTTCGCAGCTATCGTACTTATCGTAATCAGCTGCAACGCCGATCTGGCGCTGCCTACCTATATGAGCGACATCGTCGACGTGGGCGTGCAGCAAGGCGGCATCGCCTCGCCCGTGCCCGACACCATCCGCTCCGAATCGCTCGACGACCTCGAACTCTTTATGAGCGCCAAAGACGCCAAGACGGTAGAGGCTGCGTTTGGCAAGGCAGACAAAAACGGGATTCGCACGTACAAGGGCACCGAGGACGAGCGCGCCGACGGCAGCAAGCTCGCCGACATTATGAGCCTGCCCGAGACCGTCGTCCTTTCGCTCAACCAAGGCATCGACGCCGACTCCATGGGCGACATGACCGGCACGTCCAGCGAGAAAGACAGCGACGCCGCTCAGGCCATGCCCACCCCCGAGCAGATGGCAGCGATGACGCCCGAGCAGCTCGCCGAGATGCAGCAGAAGGCCGCAGCCGCGCAGAGCATGCAAAAGCAGATTAATGCCGATGGCGGTAAGATCACCATGAAGAGCCTGCGTCTAGGCGTTGAAGGCGGCCTAATCGACCAGGGCAAGCTCGTCGAGGGCGCCAACGATATGGCTGACAAAATGGGCTCCATGTCGGGCTCCATCGTCACCCAGCGCGCCGTGAGCTACGTGCAGGACGAGTACAAGGCACAGGGCATCGACCCCGCTGACGTGCAGAACGCCTACCTGGGCCGCATGGCGACCACGATGTTTGGTCTGTGTCTGGTGTCGCTCGTCGCCACCATCCTGACCGGCGCCGTGGCTTCGCGCACCGCCTGCTCCATCGCCCGCGACCTGCGCCGCGAGACCTTCAACAAGGTTATGCACTTCTCGCCGGCCGAGGTGGGCAAGTTTAGCCAGGCCTCGCTCATCACCCGCTGCACCAACGACATTCAGCAGATTCAGATGGCCGCAACCCTGTTTATCCGCATGTGCCTGATGGCTCCCGTCATGGGCATCGTCGCCGTCATGCGCGTCCTGGCCAACCATACCGGCCTGGAGTGGACCATCGCTGTGGCCATCATCGCGGTTTCGGCTGTCGTCGGCGTGCTCATGGGCCTCACCATGCCCAAGTTCAAAAAGATGCAGAGCTTTGTGGACCGCGTGAACCTTACCGCCCGCGAGCTGCTCGACGGCCTTATGCCCATCCGCTCGTTCAACCGCGAGGAGCATGAGCTCGAACGTTTTGACAAGGCTTCGCTCGACCTGATGACCACGCAGCTCTACACCAACCGCGCCATGAGCTTTATGATGCCGCTCATGATGCTCGTCATGAACTGCATCACCGTACTTATCGTCTGGTTTGGCGCGCAGGGCGTATCCGACGGCGTGATGCAGGTCGGCAACATGATGGCGTTTATCTCCTACACCATGCAGATCGTCATGGCGTTTATGATCCTCACCATGGTGTCGGTCATTCTGCCCCGTGCCGAGGTCGCAGCCGAGCGCGTGGAAGAGGTCATCACCTGCCCCACGAGCATCAACGACCCTGTCTCGCCCAAACTGCCCGCGGCCAGCGCGCCGCGCGGTGAGCTCACCTTCCGCGACGTGAGCTTCCAGTATCCCGATGCCCGTGCCGACGTCATCAGCGGCGTGAACTTCACCACGCATGCCGGTCAGATGCTCGGCATCATTGGCTCCACGGGCTCGGGCAAGTCCACGCTCGTGCAGTTGATTCCGCGCCTGTACGACGTCACGGGCGGCAGCATTTCGCTCGACGGCATCGACGTGCGCGATATGACCCTTTCCGAGCTTCGCCGCCGCATTGGTTACATCCCGCAGCAGGGTCGCCTGTTCTCGGGCACTGTCGAGAGCAACCTCAAGTTTGCCGGCGACATGGTAAGCGACGATGACATGCACCAGGCCGCGCGCATCGCCCAGGCCGAGGACTTTATCGCCGAGCGCGAGGGCGGTTACGACTCCCCCATCAGCCAGGGTGGCTCCAATGTTTCGGGCGGTCAGAAGCAGCGCCTGTGCATTGCACGCGCCCTGC
>URZR01000044.1 GCA_900552425.1 uncultured Collinsella sp.
CCAGCTCCACGATCTCTTTAGTATCGGTGGGGGCGTTGTAGGCCAGCGCGTTAATCTCGTTGGTGGCGCCAATCAGCTCACGCAGCATCGAGTCGCGACGAACGATGGCGGCATGGTGCTGCCAGTTGACGAGCGACAGGGTCTGACCCATCAGCTCCAAAATGTACGCCTCGCCGCCCACGGCATCGAGCTTGTTGATGCTTCGCAGGTAATCGATCAGCGAGATGGAGTCGATGGGGATGCGACTATTGTACATATCGACCATCGCGGTATAGATGGTCTTATGAATGGGCCGGTAGAAATCATCGGGCTGCAGCTCGACCTGGGCTTCTTCGACCACCTCGGGCGATAGCAGCATGGCGGCCAGTACGTTGGCCTCTGCATCTTGGTTTTGGGGGAGACCCAACTTGGAGCCGCGGTCCTCGACCGTCAGCCATGTCTCCCTATCGTCATATGCCATGAGCATCCTCATTCATATCGCTTGCGAGCATCCATAGTATCAGCCACAGCTTTAAATCGAGGCGCGCCTTAACAATCATCACCGAACCAAACGGGCGAACGGTCCCTTATGTACGTTGTGTTAGACCGCTTTGGATACTGGGACTTTTCCTATAATCTTTCTTGCTTAGATAGCAGGCGAAAGCGAAGGAGCTCCTATGGTCACCAAGGATGATGCGTGTTGGATAATCGGCCTTTCCGCAGGTGCGGGCATTGGCGTATACCTTGATGGCGGCTGGGGCATCGATGCGCTTGTCGGGCGTGAGACCAGGGCTCATAACGACATCGACCTGTTCGTTCAGCGCGGGGATTACCAAAGGTTCGTGGATCTAATTGCTGATGAGGGGTTTTCCGAGGTGGCTGCATCTTTCACCACCGAAGATCACACGGTGTGGCAAGACGAGGCGGGGCGCATCGTCGACCTGCATTGCTTCGATTTCGCCGAGAATGGCGATATTCTGTATCAGGGAGATCGTTTTCCCGGGGAGGTCTTTTCGGGGAGGGGGCGCATCGGCGAGGTGGAGGTGTCGTGCATCGACCCCGAAAGCCAGCTGTTGTTTCACTTGGGCTATCAGCATGACGAGCACGACGCCCACGATGTCATGCTCCTATGCCGTGAGTACGGTTTCGACGTTCCCGAAGAATATCGCTAGCTGTTGCTATTTGCATCGGGGCACGACTTCAGCGCTTGCCGCAGATGCGCTGCGCCAGACCGCCCTGGACATCACGCCACGCCGTATATGGCCCTCCGCGCACGCGAGTCCCATTTCGCCTGCTTGATCCAGTACTCGTAGAACGGATAGGGGGTCACCTTGTACTGGCGCCAGGTCTTCTCGTACGTGCCGCGGGCTGCCTGCCTCACTATGAGCTCGGCGAGCTCGTCCGCGCTCCTGCGGACCTTGAAGCACCATGTCCACTTGAACCAGGCGAGGTAGTTCTCGAGGCGTCTCGTGGAGACACCCCGGAACCTGCCGATGAAGTGCCTCATCTGGGAGTGGAGGCTGTTCACCCTGTTGATGGCGTGCTCCTCCCTCTTGCTGGCGATGTGCGCGCCGACGCCGAGGGCGGGCAGGACGCGGCGGTACACGTGCGCACGGTCCGTCGAGATTATCGCGCCGACCGCGAGCTTGTCGGCGAGCAGCTCCCTGGCTGCCGCTCGTCGAGGCCGCCCCTCCCCGCGATCTCGTAGAAGATGTCGCCGGCGTCGTTGATGCCGGTGAGCACGCATATCTTCTCGTGCCCGTCGGTTCCCTGCGACCTTGTGCGGGGCTTCCTGGGCATGCCGGACTCCGACCTGGAGCGGTTTCCCTTGAAGCTCTCCCTGAAGAAGCACTCGTCGAGCTCGGCCCCGCCGCCGGCCTCCACGCGGAAGGCGGGCATGCGCTTGGCCATGGCCTCGAGCAGCCTGTGGCGCATGAAGAACGCCGTCTTGAGGCACACGCCGCACTTTTCCGCCGACTCGCGCAGCGGGAGCATGTCCACGTGGCACTCCGCGAACCTCATCCAGGCCGACCTGTCGAGCTTGGTGGTGGAGAAGATGCGCATGGTGGCGTCGATGAAGGTCCTGGCGCACCCTCGGCAGAGGAACCGCTGACGGCCGCACCCGTCTCGCCCCCTCTTCACGTAATGCGGGGAGCCGCACCAGGGGCAGGCTCTGTCGGGATCGTCTTCCGCCCCCTCGCTTGCCGCGAGTTCGAAAAGCTCCGCGTCTATCAGCGCCTTGAGCGATCTCAGGGCCCTGCTCTTCTCGGTAGCCGTCATCTGCGGGAGGAACTGCCTCGTCAGCTGGGTGAGCACGTCTTCCATTGCAACCTCCATCTCTCCTGATGATGGAATTGTCGCAACCGGGGCCCCGTCGCGTGTACTGCGTGCAGGACACTTATCCAAAGTGGTCTAACACAACGCTTATGTGGGACTGCATCTCAATGTATGACGTGACACCCACTCAGCGCAAAAAATAAAAGGGCGCCCCGGTCTCCCAGAGCGCCCTTCTTAGAACAAGATTGTTGCGTTGCAGCAAATGCTACTCGGCAGCAGCCTCGGTCTCGACCTCGGCGGTCTCGGCCTCGGCGACCTCAGCGGCCTCCTCGACCTCAGCATCGGCAGCGAGCTCCTCGGCGGTAACGCCGACGAGAACGACAACCTCGGCCTTGATCTCGCGGTACAGCGAGATAGCGACGGTGTGGGCACCGGCAACCTTGATGGGCTTGCCGAGCTCGACGCGCTTGCGGTCGATGTCCATACCGAGCTGATCCTTGATGGCGTCAGCGATCATAGCGGCGGTGACGGAGCCAAAGAGGATGCCCTCGTCGCCGACCTTGACGTCGACGATGACCTGCTTGCCCTCGAGGGCAGCCTTGGTCTCGTTGGCGGTAGCCAGACGGACGGCCTCGCGCTTGGCGATGTTGTTGCGACGCTCGTCAAGCTGCTTGAGGTTGCCCTTGGTGGCGGCAACAGCGAGCTTCTTGGGGAACAGGAAATTCTCAGCGTAACCCTGAGCGACCTCTACGACGTCACCCTCGCCGCCCTTGCCCTTGATCTCATCGAGAAGAATAACCTTCATGATGCGTCTCCCTTCTTAGCCGCGGTCGCGGTTGCCACGAGAGGAAACCACGGGGACGGTGTACGGCAGGAGAGCCATCTCGCGGGCACGCTTGATGGCGTTGGCGATGTCATGCTGATGCTGCGTGCAAGCGCCAGTGACGCGACGGGGCTTGATCTTGCCACGGTCGGTCATGTACTTACGGAGAAGCTGAGTGTCCTTATAGTCGATGAACTCAGTGTTCTCCTTGCAGAACTGGCAGTACTTACGACGCGGCTGACGTGCAGAAAAATCATTAGCCATGTCAAAATACCTTTCGTTTGGCAACTTCGGCGAACCGAAGCCGCCTCTCACTCAAAAATAGGTGAACAACCCTTAGAACGGGATGTCCTCATCGTAGACGTCGACCGCGGGCGGCGTAGCCACCGGTGCGGCAGGACGTGCTGTGGGCGCGGGAGCTGCGGGGGCGTAACCGCCCTGATCGTAGCCACCCTGGCCACCACGGGAGCTCATAAACTCGATCTCATCGACGATGACCTCAAGCTTGCTCCGGCGCTGGCCGTCGCGCTCCCAAGAGCTGTAGCGCAGCTTGCCCTCGATCGCGACCTTGTTTCCCTTTGCCAGGAAACGGCTCACGGCCTCGGCGCGGGTGCCGAACATGGTGCAGTCGACAAAGTTGGGATAGTCCTCCCACTCGCCAGTCTGCGCGTTGCGGCGACGATCGTTCACGGCGACGCCAAAGGACAGAACCTGGGTTCCGCCGGCGGTGGCGCGCAGCTCGGGATCGCGGGTGAGGTTACCGGTGATGTTCACTCGATTGATGCTCATAACTCACTACTTCCTCTTGGGGCACAAGCCCAGTCCAAAACGACAGTCTTACTCCTGGTCGTCGCGACGGACGATCATGTGGCGGACCACAGCGTCGGTGATGCGCAGGACGCGATCAAGCTCGGCGATCTGGGTAGGATCTGCGTGGAAGTTGATGAGGGTGTAGTCACCATCGGTGAGGTCGTTGATCTCGTAGGCGAGCTTGCGCTTGCCCCACTCGTCAACGGAGTCGACCTTGCCAGCGCCCTCGGCGATCGTGGTATCGATACGCTTCATAACAGCGAGACGAGTCTCGGGGTCGAGCGACGGGTCAACAAAGAACAGCAGTTCATAAGCCTTCATATTGTCACCTCCTCTGGGCAAATGTGGCTTCAGGTCGTGAAGGTGCGCCTGAAGCAGGAAAAGACTTGGTAATAATATCTTTCAACCTCCCAGGCCGCAAGAATATGCAGCTACAACCTCATGACCTCCACATATGCCCATACTCGCACGGCGTTTCATGCACATTCCAACCAAATGCTGACCAAAAGCTTGACGGACCTGTGGACAAGATACGGTGCCGTGGGGACAAGCCAAGCCAAGCCGCAGGTCAACGGGCACAAGGCTGTGGTCGCGAAATGCATACCAGTGGTCTACGGCACCACCCAAAGATTTTTAAATTCATTGCCAAGTCGCTTATGAATACCCCTTTTGAACAATTGAGTTGATCAACCACGCTGGTCGGAAGCCGTTTTTTTGGCACCTCAAACCCCACTGCAACGCCAAGCGTGGCCAAGCGTTTTAAAAAATGCCAACTTTTCTGTTTGCACTTTGCGATTCCTCGTGTATACTGACTTTCGCATTTAACGGAGAGTTGTCCGAGTGGCCGAAGGAGCACGATTGGAAATCGTGTAGGCGTCAAAAGCGTCTCCAGGGTTCAAATCCCTGACTCTCCGCCAGTTAATTCCAAAGCAGGCCTTTGAGCCTGCTTTGTTTTTACCCCACGCGGAGGGGTGGCAGAGTGGTTGAATGCGGCGGTCTCGAAAACCGTTTGGCCTGTATAAGGTCACGAGGGTTCGAATCCCTCCTCCTCCGCCATTTTGGTTGAGAAAGCTCCCGGCAACGGGGGCTTTTTTGTTTAGAGTCCCTTACAAGCAAATACGGCGGAGGAGGAGGGATTCGAACCCGTCAGGACGCGGAGCGTAAAGAAAACGCGCCAGTGGCACGTTTTTAGCGCAGCGCGGTCGGCGCAAGCCGACCGAATAAATTTTGAGCTCCGCTCAAAATTTGGACATCCCTCCTATTCAGCCACGTCCCCCATTGCTTTCGATTTCACCTTGAATCTCAAACATGTACTTCACCCTCCAAAAACGACATTTTTCGGCATCTTTGGAGGCTGATGCACATGTTTGGTACCCATGACCGTTCCCAGTCCCTACCGTTTGCCGAGCAATAGGGTCTCAATCGCCGCCAACCATGTACTATGTACGGGCATTGTTCAAACCCGAGAATCAAAGGACCTCATCTTGCCCGTCGTCGCCGCTATGACTGTTACTTCACACGCCTCGGATGCCATGGTCGCTATCCCATTTTGGCTCGAGATGTTCGCCGTTGTCGCGGCATCGATCTCGGGCGTGCTGGTCGCTCGCGAGCACAAGCTCGACCTGGTGGGCGCGGTCGCGCTCGCGGTGGTCTGCGGTCTGGGCGGCGGTCTTTTGCGCGATATGACGCTCCAGGTCGGCAACGTCTACATCCTCAACCAGCCCATGGCACTACCGCTCTCCATCGCCACAGCCGCCATCATCTATATCTTCCCGGCAATCGTCGATAAGCCCGAAAAACTCATTCCCCTGCTCGACATCATCTCGGTCGGCATCTATGCAGCAACCGGCGCGGACAAGGCGTTGGTGTACGGATTTGCGCCCGCCGTATGTATCATGATGGGCTTCTTTACCGCCGTGGGCGGCGGCATGCTGCGCGACGGCTTTATGGGCGTGGTCCCGGGCATTTTCCAACGCACCAACTTCTATGCCATCGCGGCCATCGCCGGATCGGCAAGCTATGTAGCCCTCGTCATGAGCGGCCTCATGAGCAATGTTGCCGCACTGGTCGTATGCGTTGTGGTGACCATGGGGCTGCGTTGGCTATCACTGCGCTTTGACATTAAAAGCCCTACCGAGGAAGACATCGCGCGCTTTTTGCACCGTAAAAAGTAGGTAGCACAGCACAACCCCTCGAAATGCAACCGAGAGATTCTTTTAGAGCGCCCGCGCGTTGGGTACCCTGTTAGATACCTGTCGAGTATCTAACGAAGGATTCACTATGCCTTGCAACCAAGTACCGTCGATCCGGCGCCACAAAGCGCAGACCCGCATCACCATCCTATTCGCGCTGATTGCGCTCGCGCTCACCGCACTTCCCACGGTGTCGTTCGCCGGCACCGACACCGCGGGAAACGTGCTCGCAACCGAAGTTGACTCAACTCCGTCCGGTATCGAAGGCGACCTGTACTGGGCCGGCCAAAGTCTCAACCTAGACGACGCCTCCATCGGCCGCGATATTATCGCGGCGGGCGAGAGCCTGTCGATTCGCGATTGCACCGTAGGCGGCGCCGTTCGCCTGGCGGCGCGTACCATCGATATCGCCAAAACCGCAATCGATGGCAGCGTCACGGTGGCCGGCCAGCACGTCGTGCTCAACACCGGCAGCACCGCCAACTGTTTTTACGCGGCAGGCGAAACGGTCGCCCTGCGCGGCTCCGCCAAATCGGCGGCGCTTGCCGGCGACACCGTAACCATCGACGGCACCGTCGATGGCGATGTTGAGGTCTGGGCCGACAAGCTCATCCTGGGCAAAAACGCCCGCATCACCGGCACGGTGAACACCCACGTCTCACAGGACCCCGAGCG
Source organism: uncultured Collinsella sp. (assembly GCA_900552425.1). Classification (GTDB taxonomy): domain Bacteria; phylum Actinomycetota; class Coriobacteriia; order Coriobacteriales; family Coriobacteriaceae; genus Collinsella. Next base: position 6,757 of record URZR01000044.1, read on the forward strand.
GGCCGAGGGCGCCCAGGTCGGAGCTCTCAAGATCGACCGGACCGAGAACGAGAACACCTCTACGGCCAACGACATTATCGGCGGCATCGTTGCCGCGGCGCTTTCCACCTGCTTTGTCGCCATCCTGCTTGAGCTTGTCTTTCCACGCGCAACCGCCAGCGCTGCCGGCATGCTCCATCAGCGTCCCATGCCGCTGTGGGTAAGTGGTCTTCTGGGCACGGTCGCCGTCGCTCCCGCCGTGCTGCTGCTCATCATCTCGATTGCAGGCCTGTCGCTCGCCGCCGCCCTCATGTGCGGCGTCATCGGCATCGCTTTGGTCTCGGCGGCATTTACGGGCACCGCGGTCGCGCGCATGGTCGGACACAACCAAAACCGCTACGCCATGGCCGCCGTGGGCGGTATCGTCGCGGGCGCACTCACGGCACTTCCTCTTATGGGCAACTTTGTCAGCGGTGTAGCCTTCGTCTTCACGCTCGGCTACGCCATCCAGATCATCTGGCGCAACGCCCACCTCAAGCCGCAGCAGCCGGCTAACACGCCAGGACTCCCCACCGCCTAGCCGCCAACCACCACAAAAGGGCCAGGCACCTTTGTGGTGGCGCAAAGCAACCTGATCCCATTGCACCAAAAAGGGCGCCGACCATTGCGGTCGACGCCCTTTCTTATTGGCAGTTATAAGCCCCAGCGCTTATTTGTTGACCTGACCGGCGCGGACGGCAGCCTTCTTGCGGTCGGTGGCGTTGAGCAGACGCTTGCGCAGGCGGATGTTCTTGGGAGTAATCTCCACCAGCTCGTCGTCGGCGATGTACTCCAGCGCCTCCTCCAGCGAGAAGGTGCGGGGCGGCACCAGCTGGACGGAGATATCGGAGGTCGAAGAACGCTGGTTGCCCAGGTTCTTGGTACGGGCGATGTTGACGACCATGTCGCCGGCCTTGCTGCGCTCGCCCACGATCATGCCCTCGTAACACTCGGTGCCCGGCTCAACAAACAGCTGGCCGCGCTCCTGCAGCGTGCCCAGGGCATAGGCAACGGCCTTCTCGGTGGTCATGGAGATCATGGCACCGTTCTGACGGTTGCCGATCTCGCCGGCGTAGGGACCGTACTCCAGGAAGGTGTGGTAGAACACGCCCTCGCCGTGGGTGACGTTCATGATGCGGTTCTTAAGGCCCATGATGCCACGCGTCGGGATCTTAAACTCAAGGTGCGTCACGATGCCCGAGGTGTCCATGCTCGTCATGATGCCACCGGAGGTGCCGAAGACCTCAACGACCTTGCCCGAGTACTCGTCCGGGCACTCGACGACGGCCTGCTCGACGGGCTCCATCTTGTTGCCGTTCTCGTCCTTCTTAAACAGAACGCGGGGACGGCCAACCTGGAACTCAAAGCCCTCGCGACGCATGGACTCCATCAGAACGGACAGGTGCAGGATGCCGCGGCCCGAGACCTCGACGCCGCTCTTGTCCTCGAGCTCCTCGATCTTCATGGTCACGTTGTTCTCGGCCTCGTTGAACAGGCGCTCCTTGAGCTGACGGGCGCCCACGATGTCGCCGTCGCGACCGACGAGCGGGGAGGTCGAAGCCTCAAAGACGATGGACAGAGTCGGCGGGTCGATCTCGATGGGCTCGAGCTCAACGGGGTTCTCGGGATCGGTGTAGACATCGCCGATATCGGTGCGGTCGATGCCCACGACGGCGGCGATGTCGCCGGCGCCGACTTCCTGGCATTCGGTGCGGCCCAGGTAGTCGAAGGTAAAGAGCTGCTTGACGGTAGCGGTGGCGCTGGAGCCATCGTTCTTGACGACCAGGATCTGATCGCCCTGATGGATGGTGCCGGAGTACACGCGACCGATGCCGATGCGGCCAACGAAGTTGGAGTGGTCAATGGTCACGCACTGCATGGCCAGCGGGGCGTTCTCGTCAACCTCGGGAGCGGGCATGTCGTCGATGATCATGTCGAGCAGCGGGTACATGTCCATGTTGCCGTCGTTGGGGTCAAGGCGGGCAAAGCCATTCATGGCGCTGGCGTAGACCACGTGCTCCATGGCGAACTCGAGCTGGTCGTCGGTGGCACCCAAGTCGGCCATGAGGTCCAGGCAGTCGTTGTAGGCCTTCTCGGGGTTGGCGCCCGGACGATCGATCTTGTTGATGACGATCATGATCTTGAGGCCGGTGTCGATAGCGTGACGCAGCACGAAACGGGTCTGGGGCATGGGGCCCTCAAAAGCGTCGACCAGCAGCAGGGCGCCGTCGGCCATACGCAGCACGCGCTCGACCTCGCCGCCAAAGTCGGCGTGGCCCGGGGTGTCGATAACGTTGATCTTGACGTCCTTGTACTCGATAGAGATGTTCTTGGCGAGAATCGTGATGCCGCGCTCGCGCTCCTGGTCGTTAGAGTCCAGGACGCGGTCCTCGACCTGCTGGTTGGCACGGAAGGCGTCCGTGGCACGCAGGAGCTTGTCGACCATCGTCGTCTTGCCGTGGTCGACGTGGGCGATGATGGCGATGTTCCTCAGATTGTCTACGCGCATGTAGTTCCCCTATCTTCTATCCATATACAAACGGCACGCGTATGCGGCCCGCCCAGCGACACAACGCTCAGCGGGAATATTGAGCCTTTTACCGAAAACTCGTTTATTTTAGCGATTTTAGATGAGAGGGGTTTCCTCACCTGCAGGTTCAGGGTCGCTCCACATAAAACCATCGCCGGCACCCATGCCCTCATACAGCACGTATGCCGAAAAACCGCTCTCGAGCGTGGTTTCGAAGAAGCTCACGAGCAGGGCGTCGTGATAGCCGCCGTCAATTTCGACACAACCGGTGTAGCCGATGGCATAGCGGGCGATGCGGCCCAGCCCCTCGTCCTTAAGACCCATCTTGTGCTCGGAGATAAAGTTGGTGGCAGCCTCGAGGCATGCCTCCTCGCCATCTTCGTCGAGCGCCGCCAGATATCGGTTGGAAGCAGCGTCCTCGATCGCCACAACTACGCCCGGATTCTCGCCGGCGGCAAGGTCGTCCAAGAACGCGCCGATCAGATCGCACACCATGGCGTCGAGCTCGGCGGAGACGTTACCGGCGTCCTGCATATCCTGTGCCATCTTTAGACCTTCCCATCGAGTCTGGCGTCGTTACAGTTCCTGTGCCTCGGCAGCGATCTTGGCGGCAGCGTCGCGGGCGCGCATCATATCCATCGCGCGCTTGTCGAGTACCTTGATCTGGTTGGTCAGCATGACCGCATCGACCACACCCCAGATTACCAAGCCTGTTGAAATCGAAAACCCAAGCGCACCAACTGTACCACGAAGGCGCGAGCAGATTACCGCGACAAGGGCGGAGACGACAACCATCTTGATAAACGAGCCGCGGCGCTCGCGAAGCGTGCGGGCCTGCGTCACATAGGCAATGCGAGCCGCCTCAGAAGCCTCCGAGCGCATCTGGGCCTCGCGCGCAATGGCCGCCGTCTCAGCCGATACGCGGGTACCCATCAGCGACCTCTCCGCTCGCGTGCCAGACATTTAGAAATCATCGGGGGAGAGCGTATGGACGAACTCGTCGAACTTCTCGAACTCCTGCTCGTCGTCGACATCCTCGGCGTGGGTGGAAACAGTGCCCAGGCGATTCATGATGTCGTCCTCCACAAACATGGGGGCATTGCTGCGCACGGCAAGGGCAATGGCGTCACTGGGGCGGGCGTCGATCTTGCGCTCCTCGCCATCGGCCAGTACAACGATCGTCGCGTAGAACACCGGCGGCTCGGCGCGAACGATCTCGATGCGCTCGAGTTTGGCACCCAGGGCGTCAACGGTATCGAGCAGCAGGTCATGGGTAATCGGGCGCTCGGCGCGGCCGCTATCGATGCCGCGGCTGATGGCAGCAGCTTCAAACGAACCAGTCTGAATGGAAAGGGAACGCAGCGGCGCGGGCGAGTCCGATTTGCTGCTGCGCTCACGAAGCACGATAAGCGATGGCACGGGACCGGCGGCCATGACGATGGTCTCTATGTCGACACGAACCATGGAACACCTCCGGTACGTAGCGGTTAACACGCGGCAGCCCGCCGCATTGAATAGCTATACTACCCAAACTTTCGCACAGCACACAAAATCAAAGTAGTCTTTTTGGGACGGGGCTCTTTTGACTACTCCAGCAGGTAAGAAAAAAGCCCCGAGGAAACCCTCGAGGCTCTTCACAGTTTTGATGGTGGACCTGACAAGATTCGAACTTGTGACCTCCCGGTTATCAGCCGGACGCTC
>URZR01000045.1 GCA_900552425.1 uncultured Collinsella sp.
GGTACGCTCGACGCCGTACTTGTCGAGCGTACCGTCTTTCGCCAGCTCGACGGCGGCGTTCAGGCCGGTCTGGCCGCCCAGTGTGGGCAGCAGCGCATCTGGGCACTCTTTCTTGATTACGCGCTCGATAAACTCGGCGGTGATGGGCTCGACATAGGTGCGGTCGGCAAGACCCGGGTCGGTCATGATGGTCGCCGGGTTGGAGTTGACCAGGATGACCTCAAAGCCATCCTCCTTGAGCACCTTGCAGGCCTGGGCGCCGGAGTAGTCGAACTCGCAGGCCTGGCCAATAACGATGGGGCCCGAACCAATAACGAGGATACGCTTGATGTCAGTACGTTTAGGCATGTTAGTTCTCCTCGGTCGCAGCGTTCTCGGACTCGGCGAAATTCCAGCCGGCGAGGCGGTCCTTCGCGGTGTCGATGTCCAGGTAGTTCTCCTCGCCGTCCATGAGTCGCGTAAAGGCGGTAAAGAGATAGTGGGCATCGGTGGGGCCGGGCGAAGCCTCGGGGTGGTACTGGACCGAGAAACACGGGGCGTCGAGCAGCTGGATGCCCTCGGCGGTGCCGTCGTTGAGGTTCACATGTGTCAGGCGAATGCGACCAAAGCGCTCGTTCATCACGACCGGCGCGACGCCGCGACGCACCCAGGCGCGCAGGTCGCCATCGGCCGCATGCTCGGTTTCGCCGCCGGAAAGCTCCGGAATCAGTTTGCCCAGACTGGGGAACAGCAGGCCAAAGCCGTGGTTTTGCGCGGTGATCTCCACGCGACGGCTCACCAGATTCATAACCGGCTGGTTACCGCCACGGTGACCGAATTTAAGCTTTTCCATTTGGGCGCCGCAGGCCAAGCTGATCATCTGGTGACCCAGGCAAATACCAAAGACCGGCACCTTGCCGATCAGCTGCTGCACCTGCTCGTAGGTCTCCACCACGGCATCGGGGTCGCCGGGGCCGTTGGACAAAAAGACGCCATCAGGATTCATGTCGAGCACCTGCTGGGCGGGCGTATCCCACGGCACGACGGTAAGGTCGCAGCCGGCGCGGACGAGGCCCTCCAGGATGCCGCGCTTCACACCGCAATCATACGCGACCACTTTGTGACGGGCAGGAGCGGCAGCCGCAAGCGCAAAGTCATGCGTGGCAGGCAGGTCGGCGGCCACAAACTCGTGAGGCGCGGGACAGCTCACGGTCTTGACCAAATTCTCGCCCACCAGCGTGGGCGCTGCGGCCAGACGCTCGGCAAGCTCGTCGACGTCGAAGATCTCGGTCGAGATAATGCCCATTTTGGAACCATTGTCGCGCAGGTGGCGCACCAGAGCGCGGGTGTCGACGCCCTCGATAGCGACGATGCCGTGGGCACGCAGGTATTCCGGCACGCTGACGGCCGAGCGCCAGTTAGAAGGCGTGGCGCACATGTCGCGCACGATCATGCCGCGCATAGCAGGAGCGCTCGCAGGGCGCACGGCGTCGCCGGGGAAGGCCGACTGGACGTCGGTCTCGTCGATGCCGTAGTTGCCGATCTGCGGATAGGTCATGGTTACGATTTGGCCGGCATAACTCGGGTCGGTCATGACCTCAAAGTAGCCCTCGAGCGAGGTGTTGAAGCAGACTTCGCCGGTCGCGGTGCCCGCGGCGCCGCATGCACGTCCATAAAAAATGGTCCCATCCTCAAGATACAGGATGCAGGGACCGCAGGTGCCCTTGCTGGTTTTGGCCAGCATATGCTGGCAAAGCTCGCTGGGCGCGAAGGTGCGGGCGGCAGCGCCCGCGGTATGGTTGTTCGCCATAATTCTCCTTCCCGGTCTCACAGGACCGGCTTAAAGGTGTGTAGTTAGGCCTCGCGGTATTGTAACCGCAAGCATGCCTCATGGCGTTAATTTCATCGAAATGTTTACGAAATGATAATTATGACTTTCTATGCATAATGATTTTTTAATCCCCGTCCCAGAAAAATTATCCCGCGTGGGCTTGTGGCTCACGCGGGATAATGGCCTTTTACTTTTTCTTGTCCTGTTCCAGCAGATCGGACGGTGAGCGATCGGGCTTGCCGCCGCGGAAAATCTCGCGGCCATGCAGACGATGCTCCAGGTCACGTTCGGCCTTTTCCTCGTCAATCTTGGTCTGGCTCACCACCGGGTCCTCAATCAACGACGACACCGAGTTCACCTGTTTTTGAATGCGCTCGGCGATGGTGTCATCCATACTCACGATGCGCATCTTCCAGTCGATATTCGTGGCGTTGGATGAGCTCTTGGTCCACACGAACGTCAGGATGGCGCTCTGGTGGCCCCGGGCGGGAAACATGCCAAAGAAGGAATCGTGCTGAATGTTGCTATCCTCGTCGATATAGGCGTGAACGTTATACACCACGCGGTCAATCTTATCGTTGAGCAACGCGTTGGTCGCAAGCGCCGCGGCCTGAATCTGCCCGTTGGACAGCAGCTCGAGCTCGTTGGCAGACGATGTGTCCAACACCGTCACCTCGACCGTGCCCGTGCGTTCATCGGCTTCATCGACGGTGAAGTCGAGCGGGAACTGCGTAAAGCCGTTGCCCCATTCGAGTCCACCCTTGAGCGCGGTCGAGACGGTATCCACCGAAACGCTCTCGGACAGGTTGGCGGTGTTCAGACGACGCATCACGCCGTAGCCAATCTGCATGCCCACGATCAGCACCAAAATACCGATGACCACGGCCATCGCGGTCTTCGTAATGGTATGGCTCACCTGCGAGCCCGAAGGATCGTCCTCGGACAGCGGGTCGATATGTTTTGCCTGGCTCGCGCGGTCCTCGCTGCGCAGCTGCGCTAGCGCCGCTTTGTCACCGCGCTTGGCCGCAGCCTCCTTCTCACGCATGCGCTCGGTACGCTTTTTGGCGAGCGTGGGATCCAAGACGCCGGATGCATCGATTTCGGAGAATAACTCCGTCACTTCTTCCGGAGTCAAAGGGTTCTTGTCAGCCATAAACTTCCTGTCATATCAATCAGTCGAGCTCGTGCGCACGCGCACCTTCGAACTGCATTCGATAGTAACGGGCATAGGTGCCGCCACGGGCGAGAAGCTCCTCGTGCGTGCCACGCTCCACAACGCGACCATGCTCAACGGTCGCAATCTCATCGGCGTGTTTAATGGTCGAGAGACGGTGGGCGATGATGATTGTGGTACGGCCGCGTGCCAGCTCTTCGAGCGACTCCTGCACCGCCTCCTCGCTCTCGTTATCCAAAGCACTCGTCGCCTCGTCCAAGATCAAGATTTTGGGATTCTTGAGAAACACACGCGCGATGGCAACGCGCTGCTTCTGTCCGCCCGAAAGACGGCTGCCGCGCTCGCCCACGACCGTGTCATAGCCCTGTGGAAGCGACTCGATAAAGGCATCGATATTGGCGCGGCGGGCGGCCTCGGCGATCTCTTCTGCCGTGGCGCCCGGCTTGCCGTAGGCGATGTTCTCGCCGATCGTTCCATCGAACAGGTACACATCTTGCTGCACCAGGCCGATGGCGTGACGCAGGCTGCGCTGCGTCACGTCGCGCACGTCCTGGCCGTCAATGCTAATGGACCCAGCGGCAACGTCGTAAAAGCGCGGCAGTAGCGAACAGGTTGTGGACTTGCCGCCGCCCGAAGGGCCAACCAAAGCGATGGTCTGCCCGGGCTTGATGGACAGGTCCATATGGTCGATAACGGGACGCTCGTCGGCATAGCCCTCGCCCAGCTCGACATCCTCGTAGTCAAAGCACACGTCGTGATACTCCACGGCGCCGGCAGTTACCTGCAGATCCGTAGCGCCCGGCTTGTCCTGGATATCCGGCGCGGTCGAGAGCACCTCGTCCATACGTTTAAAGCCGGCGATAGCCTTCTGATACGTTTCGGCCGAATTGACGAGCGTCTCAAGCGGCGTGCAGAACAGCGAAATATAGAGTGCGAAGGTCGCCATATCGACCGCCTGTAGCTGTCCTTGGGCGACCAGCCATCCGCCCAGCAGCACTACGATCACATAGAGCACACCCGAGAGCAGGCCATACGTCGCGGTATAGACGCCCATGGCGTGATACATGTTCTCCTTGGACAAAAGGTAGCGGTCGTTAGAGGCACGGAACTTGGCACGCTCGGTCTCCTCGTTGGCAAAGCTCTTGACCACGCGCATGCCCGCCAGAGAATCCTGCAGCTGTGCATTGATGCCGCTGATTTTTTTGCGGTTGTCGCTAAAGACCTCGCGCATGCGCATGTTCTGCCAAAACATGACGACCGCAAACGCCGCCGTCACCACGGCCATGGCAAGCGCCAGCACCGGAGCGATGGTAAAGAGGATCACAAACGAGCCGATAATCTCGATGCCGCAGATGATGATCCACTCGGGCACGTGATGCGCCGCCTCGCAGATATCGAACAGGTCGTTGACCACGCGGCTCATCATGTCGCCCGAGCTGTTGCGGTCGAAGTACGCAAAGCTAAAGCGCTCATACTGGTCGAACAGGTCCTCGCGCATCTTGGACTCCATGCGCGCGCCCATCACGTGACCCCAATAGCTCACAAAGTAGCGGCAGGCGCAGCGGACGGCATACATCAGTACCAAGCCCACCGCGATCATGCCGAGCGCCTGCATAATGGCAGCCTGACCCTGAGTAAACAGCCCACCGGTCAAATTGCGCAGGATAATGGGGAACGCCAGGTCAATGGCGGCAAGCACCAGAGCACAAACAGTATCAGCAACAAAAAGCCCCATCTGGGGCTCGTAATACGAAAGAAACCTCTTCAGCATAATCACCTTACGCGGTTTTACCAAACCGCGTTTCGTCTCGACGCTACAAGTGCTCCATTTGGACAATCTGGCCTTCAATCGTCGGTCGCGTATATCCATACGCTTCCCTCCTCTTTTAGGCCACCTTGTCTCAAATGGAGCACTTTCGCTGACTTACACAAACCTGCGGGATCATCCCCGCTCGTTAAAGCTCGGCCCCGCCTAGTCGGTGCGCGATGCTGTCGCAGGCCAAGGCGCCTACGACGGTCTTGGCGTCTTCGATCTTGCCGTCGAGTACGGCGTCGATCAGCTCGTGCAGCGGCACCAGGTCCACGTTGACAAACTCGTCATCATCGGGGTTGGGCGCATCAAACTCGAGCTTGGTAGCCAAGTAGATGTGGATGATCTCATCGCAAAAACCGCAGGACGTGACAATCGACGTCAAAAAGCGAATACGACCAGCCCTAAAGCCCGTCTCCTCTTGCAGTTCGCGCTTGGCGCAATCGAGCGGGTCCTCGCCTGGATCGAGCTTGCCGGCGGGAATCTCGACCGTCACGCGGTCGATGGCGGTGCGGTACTGACGCACCAGCACGATCTTGCCGCTCTCGGTCAGTGCCACAACGGCCGCCGCACCCGGATGGCGAACGATATCGCGGGCGCTGCGGTGACCGTTGGGCAGCTCAACCTCAAGACGGTGGACGTCGAGGATCTTGCCCTTCCAGGCACACTCCTCCGAAAGAATCTTCTCGTGCAGCTCGGCATCGTGCGGGTCGTCGTCGCCCAGCACCAGCGCCGGCTCGTCAGCGACCTCGCCACCAGGCTCGCCCTCGGCGTGCCCATACATGCGGCTGTCCTCCTCGACGATCTGCGCGTCCACGAGTTCTTCGTTCTTCTCGTCCATCCGTCTCATTCCTCTCGGATTTTAGGCATCCCAGGCGTCACGGCCGCGCAGCGCACGCAGGCCAATGTCGTGACGCAGGGTCTTGCCCTCAAAATCAATCTTCTCGCAAGCCTCGTAGGCAAGGTTGCGAGCGTTCTCAAACGTATCGCCCAGCGCGGTCACGGCAAGCACGCGGCCACCATTGGTCACGAGCTGGCCGTCCACCACGGCAGTGCCTGCGTGGTACACGGTCACGTTCTCCATGGCCTCGGCATCGGCGATACCGGTGATGACCTTGCCCTTCTCGTAGCTGCCGGGATAGCCCGCGCTCGTCAGGACAACGGCCACGGCCCACTCGTCGCGCCAGTCGAGTTCAATCTGATCGAGCTCGCAGTTGGCACAAGCCAGCATGACCTCGACCAGGTCGTTCTTAAGGCGCGGCAGCACGACCTGCGTCTCGGGGTCGCCAAAGCGGGCATTGAACTCCAGCACCTTGGGGCCGGCAGGCGTGAGCATAAAGCCGCCGTACAGGCAGCCGCGGTAGTCGATACCCTCGGCAGCGAGCTCGGCCACGGTCTGCTCCATGACCTTCACCATCGTGGCGTGCTCCTCGTCAGTCACGATGGGCACCGGGCTGTAGACGCCCATGCCACCGGTGTTGGGGCCCTTGTCGCCCTCGAGCGCGCGCTTGTGGTCCTGCGAGGTGGCCATGGGGCGCACGGTCTTGCCGTCGGTAAAGGCCAGCAGCGAGCACTCGGGACCAACGAGCATCTCCTCGATAACCACGGTGTTGCCGGCATCGCCAAAGGTGCCGCCAAAGCACTCGCGCACGGCCTCCTCGGCCTGCTCAAGTTCGGTCGCCACGATAACGCCCTTGCCCGCGGCAAGGCCGTCGGCCTTGACGACCAGCGGGGCGCCCTGCTCGCGCACGTAGGCGAGAGCCGAAGCCTCGTCGGTAAACGAGCCGTAGGCTGCCGTCGGAATACCCGCGCGCTCCATGAGCTGTTTGGAAAACAGCTTGGAGCCCTCCATCTGGGCGCCCTCGGCACCCGGGCCAAAGCAGGGAATACCCGCCGCGCGCACGGCGTCGGCCACGCCCGCCACGAGCGGAGCCTCGGGGCCAATTACCACGAGTCCGCATCCGTGGCTCTGCGCAAACGCCGCCACGGCCGCAGGATCGCAGTCGTCGAGAACAACGTTCTCGCCGCAGCTCGCGGTGCCGCCGTTGCCCGGCGCGATGTAGAGCTTGCCGGCGCGCGGTGATGCTGCGAGCTTGGCTGCCAAAGCATGCTCACGGCCGCCGCTGCCCAACAACAGGATGTCGATGGTTTGAGTGTCCGCCTTCAAGGGTGCCTCCTCTATGGATGAATGGCCCGCTCCACGCGAGCCCTTTGCAAGCAAATATACCCCTCGGCCGCCCGTCTGGGCTGCAAAGGGGTATATCGCAATAACCGTATAAACCGATTACTTCCAGAATCGGTTGATGATCTGCTCGCGACCGGCGCCAACGCCAATGAACGTCACGCGGGTGTGTGCCAGATCCTCGATAAACGCCACATAGTCCTGAGCCTCTTGCGGCAGCTCGTCAAAGCTGCGGCAACCGGTAATGTCGCACTTCCAGCCGGGGAGCTCCTCGTAGATGGGCTTGGCATGCTCAAAGCGCACCTGATGCTCGGGCACGCTCGTGTAGCGCTCGCCATCGACGTCGTAGGCCACGCACACCTTGATGGTGTCGAAGGCCGAAAGCACGTCGAGCTTGGTCACGGCGATGTCGGTGAGGCCGTTGACGCGCGAGGCATAGTTGGCGATAGGGCCGTCAAACCAGCCGCAACGACGACGGCGACCGGTGGTCACGCCGTACTCATAGCCCTCCTCGGTCAGCGTGTGGCCGGCCTCGGACTCATAGGAAAGCTCGGTGGGCATGGGGCCCGAACCGACGCGGGTGATGTAGGCCTTCATGACGCCCAGCACGCGGTCGACGTTCTTCATGCCCACGCCGGAGCCGGTGATGGCGCCGCCGGCGGTGCAGTTGGAAGACGTCACGTACGGATAGGTGCCGTGGTCGATGTCGAGCAGCGTCGCCTGGGCGCCCTCAAACAGCAGGTCCTTGCCCTCATCGATCATGTTGTTGAGCAGCAGGCTCGTCTCGGTGATGTAGGGACGCAGGCGCTCGGCCATCGGCAGGTACTCGTCGCAAATCTGGTCCACGGTGTAGGTGGGCAGGTTGTAGATGAGCTCGAGCTCAGGGTTCACGCGGGCGAGAGCGGTCTCCAGCTTGTCGCGGAACAGTGCCTCGTCCAGCATGTCCTGCATGCGCAGGCCGATGCGGGCCATCTTGTCCTGATAGCACGGACCGATACCGCGCTTGGTGGTACCGATGTTCTTCTTGCCGAGCTTCTGCTCAAAGGCGCCATCCAGATCGATGTGGTACGGCATGATGACATGCGCGTTGCCGCTAATCTTGAGGTTCTTGGTGGTGATGCCGTCGGCCTCGAACATGTCAATCTCCTCAAGGACAACCTTGGGGTTGACGACGCAGCCGTTACCGATCACCGACACGTGGTCGGAATACATGATGCCGGAAGGCACCTGGTGCAGGCCGTACTTCTTGCCGTTGACGACGATGGTGTGACCGGCGTTGTTGCCGCCCGAGTAGCGCACGACGGCATCGAAGTCGCCGGCGACCAGGTCGCAAATCTTACCCTTGCCCTCATCGCCCCACTGGGCACCGACCAAAACGGTTGACGGCATGTTTACTCCTTACATTCATGGACTGTCTACGCGCCACGCCGGCACGCAGAAGCACAAAACATTCCCAGTATACCCGTGCAACGGGCGCCTGTCCTACTCCTCGGCATGTGCCCCATCAAGCTCATAGAACTTGGTGGATGCCGGCAGGAACATCAGGTCGACGTCGCCGATCGGGCCCGAACGGTTCTTGGCCACGACGATACGCGTAACGCCCTCGTCGGGTCGATCGTCGCGCGAGGCCTCGGCCTCGTCGGCGGAGCGGTCCAAGAACATAACGATATCGGCGTCCTGCTCGATGGAGCCCGATTCACGAAGGTCGGACAGCTGCGGGCGCTTGCCGGTACGGGATTCGACCTGACGCGAAAGCTGCGACAGCGCGATCAGCGGGATCTTGAGCTCCTTGGCCATGATCTTCAGACCACGCGACATCTCGGAGACCTCGACGGTACGGCTCTCGGAGCGGCGTCCCGGCGGAGGACTCACCAGCTGCAGGTAGTCCAGGATGATGATGGCCTTCTCCTTGTTGTGGAGCATGCGGCGGCTCTTGGCGCGAATCTCGGTCACCGTGGTGCCGGGCGTATCGTCAATCAGAATATCAAGCTTGGACAAGGTCTGCGTGGCCTCGTTGATATTGGCCCACTGCTCGGGGCTAATGCGGCCCATGCGGAAGTCACTGATCGAAATCATGGCGTAGGCGCAAATCAGACGCTGGGCAATTTCCTTGCCCGACATCTCCAGCGAGAAGAAGCCGACGGTATAACCGGCCGCGGCAGCGTTGAGCGCCAGATTCAGGGCGAACGACGTCTTACCCACAGCAGGGCGGGCGCCGATGATGATGAGCTGGCCCTCGCGAAAACCCATGAGCATGCGGTCGAGCGACGGGAAGCCCGTGGGCACGCCCGCAGCCTGGCCGCCTGCCTGGCACACTTCCTCGGCCTCGTTATAGGCCTCGACCATAAACTCGGTCAGTGTCTTGTAGCTCGACTTAACCTCGCGCGCCGTAACCTTGAGCAGCTTGCTCTCGGCCAGCTCCACGACCTCTTTGGTATCGGTGGGAGCATTGTATGCCAACGCGTTGATCTGGTTGGTTGCCCCGATGATTTCACGAAGCATAGCGTCGCGACGAACAATTCCCGCATGGTACTGCCAGCTCACCAAAGAAAGCGTGCGGCCCATGAGCTCGAGGATATACGCCTCACCGCCAACGGCCTCAAGCTTGTCGATGGAGCTGAGATAGTCGATAAGCGAGATGGAGTCGATCGGCAGGTTGCGATCGTACATGTCATGCATAGCGAGGAACAGCGTTTTGTGCGCAGGACGATAAAAGTCATCGGGAAGCAATTCAACAAGCGCTTCCTCGACCACCTCGCTAGAAAGCAACATGGCGGCCAAAACATTTGCCTCTGCCTCTATGTTGTTTGGAAGGGTCAACTGAGCACCTCGCTCAACAACCCCGGTGGGCTCCCATGCGTTATCGCTCACGGTTTACCACGGCCCCCTCTCGTTGAATCTTGCTGAACATTCAATATTAAAGCCAGTGGGTGGCCCGATGGGCGTAGAACAGAGGTTGGCCGGCAGGGTGCCAATATAGTCCACAACTAACTTGATCGAGCCGCAGGCCATAAATGGCGCGAACCTCCGGTACGGACAGCGCTCAACGTCAATCGGATACTGAGATATCTGTCAAGTCGGGCCGTAAAGCGTCTACGTGCGCTTTTATTCATCCACAGAATCTTGGGTATAACTGCAGCCGCCCCACCCTGCGAAAACGGTAGTTTTCCACGTTATCCACAATTTGGTGAGAACAATTATTTGAGTTATCCACATACCTTGCTCACCTGCAGATATTCATTATTAAGCCTACTTTTGCTGGAATCTTACACATTCTTAATGTGATGATTTAATGAATGCGCAGGTAGACAGATGAGCTTTATGCATTACGCAGGTAAAAGGTGCAACTAGCACTTGAGGGTTAAATGCAATTTCATAATTGGTCACTATAATCAGAGACCAGCTTCTTCACAATCGCCCGAATGCGCCCTGTTGATATCTGCCTAAACTTATAAACATTCCTGTGATTGCAAAAAGCACCTGTGAACAAACACATGGCCACTCAAACGCACTAAGCGGAGGACAAGTTGCCAGGACGCGCAGCGAAAGAGCAATAAAAAAACCCGGTACCTTGCGGTAACCGGGTTGTTCGAGCGATTTGAGTCGCGAAGCTACTCAGCGGCAGCCTCGGTCTCGGCCTCGGCGGTCTCCTCGACAGCCTCCTCCTCGACCTCCTCGTCAGCGGTGACGCCAACGAGAACGGTGAGGGTGGCGCGGATCTCGCGGTAGAGCGAGACGGCAACCTTGTGAGAACCAGCCATCTTGATGGGCTTACCAAGCTCGATGCGCTTGCGATCGAGCTCGACGCCAAGCTGGGCCTTGACCGCATCGGCGATCATGGCAGAGGTGACGGAACCAAACAGGACGCCCTCGTCGCCAACCTTGGCGTCGACAACGACGGACTTGCCCTCGAGGGTCTCCTTAAGCGTGTTGGCGTCGGCAATGCGGACGGCCTCACGCTTCTCAATGTTGTTGCGACGCTCCTCGAG